>URNY01000065.1 GCA_900549375.1 uncultured Bacteroidales bacterium
TCTGCGCAAAAATCGCCGCCCCTACGACCCCGAAATTTTAAGGAACAGAGTCTAAGACTGCTGATATGAGTTATTTAAGGAAGATCCGTGATGTGGAAAGTTATATCGAGCGGTTGCGGGTGTTCTTAAATGACAAATTGTTGCGATTTAATCCATATTTGATTGAGAACGGAAAATTGCTCGAAGGCATCGGCAAGATGCGGTGGCGGGGAATGTATTCACTCACCCAGATGGTGATACTGAAATTTCTGGATGTTCAAAAGCTGAACGACAGTGAATTCTCTCAGGAAAAAGTAATTTACACCATAGGGGATTCAGCGGAGGAAATTACGGAACACATGTCCGCTTTTACCTGCAAAAGAACTGCTGCTGATTCCCTGCAACAGATGCGGTCAACAATAAACAACCGGCCGATAACGCAAACCTGCCAGGTACATTCCCTTATCGGGAAGCGCGTATTTGTAAGCCGTAATGTCACTACAATTACGCCAGGCGGAAGCTTCGGCAAAGCCATGCGGATGCATCGACTGAAAGGGAACCCGGAAGAAGACGCCGCTATCATCCGCGAAGCCGCGGTAGCGGCCAAACTCGAAATGCTGGAGCGGCTTCTTGCCTATCCCCATGCGAACATCTACCTTGACGGGGAACCGTCGGTCCCCGCCGATATCCGCACGCCCATCCGCGCATTGATGACCGAAATCGCCGCCTTCCCCAAAGCAAGGTAAGTCATCGTCCACAACCCAATTGAGTGTATCTGATCCTGCCATTGTGCAATATCTCTATTGTGTAATAGAGTCAATTAGCTGTGGGGTGAGGAGGCGGTTGAGGATGGCGAGGGCGGCGGGATGGCGGAGGGAGGGGATGGCGACGGTGCCGGCGTTGGTGGAGATTCGGAGAGTGACGCGGCGGGTGTAGCGGGTGAGGGGTGTGCTCGCGATGCCGGCGGATTGGATGTCGCGGTAGCGGATGTATTCACGAATCGTGGCTATGTTGCCGCGGTTTATCCGGATGTGTGTGTCGCTCAATTCGATACTGCTATGTTTCCATGCCATCACGGCGCGCACGGCGGCTATGGCGATGTAGCACTATAATGTCCGTGAAGTGTATGATGACGATGACGGCTGCAACGGCAAGCAGCAGTTGCGGGATGAACCGACGCCACATCAGTCCGATGCCGGATGCGGCCGCGAGTAGGGGAGTGTCGCTCTTTTCGCGATTGTCGCCGAGCCACCATGCGAGCATTTCAGAGCCGAGATCGGTTCCATAAATGCGTATATCGCTTTCTTCATCTTTGTCGGTGGCATTCACGGCCTGATGCAGGGAAATGGTCTGGCAATCGGCGATCTTTTCGAGCGGGTTCTGCTTGATTGTCAGTACGGTGGTTTTATCGCGGGTGAGGCGGCAGGTGAATTTCGAGATGAGACCTGATTCGATCGTGAGCCGATTATGGGCCAGAGCAAGCGACATGTCGCCGTAGCGCAGGGCGATTTTGCCGGTCCAGAGCGCCATCACTATCAGATATATCGCCAACAGTATGCCGATGAACTGCCAGGCTGTCGGCATCAGTCCGCCGGCATGGGCATCTATATAATCTATGACGCGGGTGGTGGCGTCTTCATCAAGTTGGCCGATTTTGCCGAACAGCGCGAAGGCTATGGTGGCAAGCACGGCGAAACCCTTGAGATGGTTCTGACAGAGTGCGCCTTTCAGTATTTTGAGATTGCTGACGCGTTTCGTTTCATCTCTCACCGGTGGAGGCGGCGCGGTTATGGCTTCTGCTCCGTTCGACATTAGACCGGCGGTCTCCCCGCGGTCGACACTTTCCAAGAGCTTCTGCCAGTCGGCTTCATCAAGTATCAGCTCCACCTCACGGTCATCGCTCGCAAGAGTGTCGAAAGCCACTCCGTGCATGTCTAAAAGCCTGTAAACGAGGCCGCTTTTTGTGCGCAGACTGTGGACACGGGAAAGTGGTATGCTGACGGTCTCCCTCTTTGCTACGCCATGGGTATAAATCAGTTTGTCGCCTTCGATATGGAATTTGCGGAAATAATATCTTGCGAACGCAACCGCAAGGGAATACACGAGTATAATGCCTGCCGCGAATGCGACTTTCCGGAACGGGCTGCCATCGGAATCGCTGCTTTCGTAGAAGAGATAGACTATCGCTACAAATGTAACGCCGATAATCTCTCTGAAGGATTTCAGAAACATTATCAGGAACGCGCCGGGGCTCATCCGCCGTGGAGTGGAGAAGTCAGTCATTGTCGGTGTCGGCTTTGTTGATGAGCAATGATTTAAGCTGTTCGGCCTTCTCGAGGGTGAGTCCGGGGACTGTCAGCTGGTTCATGGCCGACTGCGATCCGTTGATTACATCGACATAATAGAGCTTGAAGATGCGGCTCACCGGATTCATGCGTATGCTCACCTGCTGGATCTTGCAGAAGGGTACGGTGGTTATGGACGTGAAGAATATTCCCGAGCGGTAAGATATATCCCGCTCTCGAAGTGCGAAACCTTTGAAATCATAGATTTTGCGAGTAAACGCCAGATTCACGGCGAAGGCAACAGCCAACACGGCGTCGGCTATCAGTGCCGGAAGCCACGTATCCCAGAATGCAGGTATCAGCAGAATGGCACCCATCAAAATGATATATACGCATATTATCCGTATCGCCACCACCTTCAAGTAGCTTCGTTCCACCGGCGCGAAGCTGAGATCCTCAATCGGCTGAATATCTTCCGCCCATATCTGTCTGTTTGTCGCATTATCCATACGACAAAAGTAGCAAAAAATTACCGTCCGGCAAAAAACGGTTATCGCTTATTCAGAATTGTGTTGCATAAAGATTGCAACACGGTTGCCTCGTTGTGGATTGTATCGCGTGAAGCAAAGACTAAAGTTACAACGGGGTGTGAGCCAACAGTTTTCAGGAACTCGCTGAACGCCGGGTTTTCATTCAGTTCGGTTTTATAACGCGATTCAAATGCCGACCATCGGTTGGCCGGATCTGCGTGAAACCATTCGCGAAGTTCGTTGGAAGGAGCGATCTCCTTGGCCCATAGGGGGCAAGCAAGACGCGCATGTGTCAAGCCGCGGGGCCACAGTCTGTCGACTAAAACCCTGTAGCCATCGGATGCTTCGGGCGCTTCGTAGGCGCGTTTTGTCTTGATTTCTATCATTCTTAGATTCTCCTCATCACTACAACGCGTGCGGACATCACATGGTTGAAGAGCCTTGGGAATATCGCATTGAAAATGAATCAACGTGATTTGACTTTTCTAATTTGTTTTTCCGTCTGTCGCAATGCGCTTTGAAGTCCGGGAGAAAGGTGCTGCATCCGTAGCAATTCAAGATGCAACTCAAGTTCGGCGATCAGCTCAGGAAAGTTCTTGCACATTTTAAAGGCCGCGTACAGGCTGAAACACCTTACGGCGTATGGTTCGCATTCGGAATTGATTTTCGACAAACAATAATCGAGAAAATCGCTTCTTATATTGTCTGCCTCATAGTCTTGGTCACGCAAAATTTGCAGTAGCATACGCTTCTTAGCCACATCGCTTTCTTTAAGCAACATATCAATCATTTCATCGCGCAATGAAACGAGCCATTCGGAATCGGCATCGGGAAGATGCGACATAACCCATAAGGCATTTACACCGGTGCGTCTGTCGTCGGAGCTGACAGATCGCCACAACTTTGATAAAAATTCCCTGTTCCCGGATATTTCTTCCGTGATTGTCCTAATCTCTGTCAGTGATATCTTATCCTGCAGAGTATTTTCAAGCTTTACAATCTGAGTTGTCATGATGCATAAAGCAATCGGGCATGTGCGAATTGAAAATGCCTATTGATTGGAGGAAAGCGTGGATGATGGTGGAGCCTACGAACCGCATACCCCGTTTGCGGAGGTCCTTGGAAATAGCATCGGAAATCGGTGAAGTGGTGGAGGTATGGTCGAGGATTGGTTCTTCGGGACAGAAGCGCGACAGGTAGGCGTCGAAAGAGCCTAATTCTTCCTGTATGGTTTTGAATACGGCCGTATTGGCAATAGCGGCCTTGATCTTCGCCCGGTTGCGTATTATTCCCGGGTTGGACATGAGTTCCTCGATCTTGGCATCATCGTAAGCAAGAATCCGGTCGCGGTCGAAGCCGTCGAAAGCCTTGCGGAAAGCCTCTCTCTTGTTGAGAACGCACTCCCACGAGAGTCCCGCCTGAAAAGATTCGAGAATGAGCAGTTCGAGCAAACGCGCGTCATCATGCAGCGGGCGCCCCCATTCTTCATCATGATATTTGATATATAGCGGATTCGTCGGATTCGCCCAGAAGCACCGCTTCACATTTTCTTTACCTTTATCCATGTATTTTGATTCCGCTTTTTAAGTGCAGTCGCTCCGCGACTAAGGAGAGGGGAATGATTATCTATCCGCGCACAGCTTCGTCCTATCGTCCTAAGCAGTACGCGGTTAAGAGGCCGTGTGGTCGCTCCGCGACTCTATTGATCGGTTGCACGGTTAAGAGGCCGCGTAGTCGCTCCGCGACATTGTTGGCTTGGCAAAAATAAGAATAATCTATGAATCGGGCAATTTTTATAGATATTTGTGCAGCCAGCGGAGCATCTCTGAAACATTTTAGAATGCCGCCGGAGAACTAATTGTTCGAGAGGTGGCGGGATTAGTGATATAATTAGTTATCCGACGCTATTCTTCTTGAGAATTTCAAAGTTCTTATTATTTAATTTTTGAGTTCTGCTTAAAAATAATTATCTTTATACTCTGTTCTTTCGTTTCAATACATAAGATGGCTTTATGGCGAAAATAACGGTTCTCGATACTGAAATCAGTATCGTTCAATATAATGATGAGGATTATATCAGTCTTACAGACATGGCTCGCAGCCAAATGCAGGAGCATATAATCTTTCGTTGGTTAAGTCTTAAAAGTACTTTAGAGTATCTCGGCGAATGGGAAATGTTGTATAATCCAGATTTTAATTGTACCGAATTCGGTACAATTAAAAATGCGGCAGGTAGCAATAATTTTGTGCTTTCTGTCAAAACATGGATAGAAAGCACTAATGCTATCGGAATTCGATCAAAGCCAGGACGATATGGAGGAACATTTGCTCACCGGGATATCGCCTATCACTTCGGGATGTGGATAGCTCCCAAATTCCAATTGCTTCTTGTAAAAGAATATCAAAGACTTAAATCGGAAGAACAAAAACAACTCGGTTGGTCTGCCAAGAGGGAACTTGCCAAAATTAATTATCGTATTCATACCGATGCGATCAAGCATAATCTAATTCCCCCGGAAGTTACAAAAGCTCAGGCGAATATTATTTATGCCAATGAGGCAGATGTGTTGAATGTAGCTATGTTCGGAATGACCTCCAAACAATGGCGTGAAGTTAACCCTGAACTGAAGGGGAATATTCGTGATTATGCTTCCATTAACGAACTTATTTGCCTTTCCAACATGGAGAATCTGAATGCAGTTTTTATAGAGAATGGAATGTCGCAACAGGAAAGATTGATAAAACTCAATCAAATTGCAATCCATCAGATGAGTATTCTCGAGAATGAAGGAGATGGTAAAAAACTATTAAAATAATCATGCTCAAGGGACAGATTATAGATAAGTGAAAAATAGTGTGTGAATGATCAGGATTCGAAGAAGCAATAGGAAGGATATCGATGCCATCATGGAGTGCTACGAAACGGCACGGCAATATATGAGGGCCAATGGAAACGCCAGCCAGTGGGTCAACGGCTATCCGTCGCGTGAGCTTGTTGAAAGCGATATAGCCTCAGGCGCGGGTTATGTCGGTGAAGACGAGGGAGGACGCCCGGTTATGGCGTTCGCCTTTATCATCGGCGACGACCCTACTTATGCCGATATCCGCGATGGAGAATGGCTTGACCGGCGACCATATGGCACAATCCACTGTCTCGGGTCCAACGGACGGCAACGCGGCGTGCTCAGGGCTTGCGTTTCCTTCTGTTTAGGGAAAATCGACAATATCAGACTCGATACCCATGCCGACAACCTCACGATGCAGCGCGGCGTCGAGGCTTTGGGTTTCGCGAAATGCGGAATCATCTTCTGTCAGGACGGCACGCCAAGGATAGCTTACCAACTTTCAAATCGCAAATCATGAAACATACGATTCTCTTTTCCATAGTATTTGCATTGTCGACATTCACAACCGTCGGAGCATCGGAGTCTCCGCGGTTACGCATCTCCACAATTCCCGTGGGGGAGGGGTATTGCCGCACATCGGTGAATGCCGCCAGCTTCCGCGTCAGTCCGCTGACGAGCAACGATAGTGTGCAGTATATTTCATATTATGATCCCGAAGGATATGTCACAATCGGGAAACGCCATCTTGATTCCGACAAATGGGACTTGCACCGCACGCAATACAAAGGTAATGTGAAAGACGCCCACAACGTGATCAGCATCGGCCTTGACGGAGAAGGGCGGCTGCATGCCTCGTTCGACCATCATGGCGACACGCTCCGCTATTGCCGCGCCGTGGCTCCGGGAAGTCTTGAGCTCGGGCCTCTCGAAAGCATGACAGGGCGCGGCGAGAACGATGTGACCTATCCGGAATTCTATACTCTTCCCGGAGGCGACATGCTGTTTGCCTATCGTTCGGGAGCATCCGGACGCGGCAATCTCGTCATAAACCGCTATGATCTTAAGACCGGCAAATGGAACCGGGTCCATGATGTGGTGATTGACGGGGAAGGGGAGCGCAACGCCTATTGGCAGATGTTTGCTGACCCATCGGGCACCATCCATCTTTCATGGGTATGGCGCGAGACATGGCTCGTTGAAACCAACCACGACATCTGTTATGCGTATTCCGATGATGGTGCCCGCACATGGAAACGCAGCGACGGCACGGCATATGAACTGCCGATACGCGAGTCTACGGCGGAAATAGCATGGCGCGTGCCGCAGAATTCTGAACTTATCAACCAGACCGGCATGACGGCCGACAGCGAGGGGCATCCTTATGTGGCCACTTATTGGAGAGAACAGGGCGATAGCGTGCCCCAATACCGCCTTGTCTGGCACGATGGCAAAGAATGGCGCATGACCTCCGTCGGAAACCGGCGCACACCTTTCTCACTCTCGGGCGGAGGCACGAAGAAGATTCCGATAGCGCGTCCTAAGATAGTGTCCGACGGAAGGGTCGCTTTCTATATTTTTCGCGATGAGGAGAGAGGATCGAAGGTCAGTATGGCCTATACTCCGGAGCTCGGCGTAAAGGAATGGAGTATGTCCGACCTCACCGATACCCAGGTGGATTCCTGGGAGCCATCGATCGACGGCAATTTATGGAACAGTCGCCGGAGACTCGATATTTTTGTGGAGCAGGTGTTTCAGGGTGACGGTGAAAAGGTAGCGGAAGATGTGGCATTTTCTACTCCCGTGAATGTAATAAGCGTGGAATTTTAAGAAACGAGGTTCAATCAACCAACAGGGCATCAGGAATGTTTTATAAGAGTCAATGCGACAAATATAAACATTCTGCTATGAACAGCACTACCGATACAATTTCGAAAAAACTGAAACACTTCTGGCATGTTGTCTCCAACGTTCGCCCTATAGTGTGGATCTGTCTATACTTCAGTCTGATGCCCCTTTTCGGTCTCCTCTATTACTGGATGCCGGATTCGCAGTTTCGCATCCCTGAGGGAGCAGGCGTGGATTATGGTTCCTGGCTCTATTATAGCATCGTTACTATCACTACCCTCGGCTTCGGAGATTATACGCCCGCTCACGGCTGGGCGCAGGCGGTTACGGCAATCGAAGTGATGTGCGGCCTGCTTTTCCTGGGCTTCTTCCTCAACTCTGTGGGGTCGATGAAATCGGAAATCGATCTGGAGAGTGAACGCGAAAGAGAGAAAGCGCTCCATGAAAGTTCTGAATTCTCAAAGCTCTCGAAGAATATACCGGTGCTTCTCCACAAACTGAACCTGTATCTTGCCTATTGCCGCGCCGTAACCACTCCGCTCGCTCAACGTGATGGGCGGCTTGACTATAATCCGGAGTTTAACTTCAGCGATATGCGGGATCTTTACCGGCCCTCCGGCATCCCTTCGGATCATTCCTCGCGTCCGGCGGTGGAAGGCTTGCTCGTTTGCGCCTCAAATACGAGTCTCTATCTCGATTCTCTGCAATCGCGAATCGACCTCACGATATGGCCCGAGATGCTCGAAGACTGTTTCGCATTCGTGGCCGCCTGCCAGATGTTTATTTCCTCCGATCTTCTGAAAGACTGGCCCGAAAGAGAGAAAAAGAGGATTTCGGCAAAAAGTGTGGAAGAGGCAGTGGAGAGCATCTCCAGCGATATCGGCAACTGGACGGGACCCGAGGAGGCCGGTAAACGTGTGGATATGGCTCCGGCAATAGAGCTATATCATTTTATAAAGGAGACCGGACGCCTCTCGCGTAACCTCGAATTGGTTGCCACCAAACTCGCCTCGCAGGGGAAATAGTTTTATCGCCTAAGACATAGAGTCTAAAACGATTTCTTAATATTGCTCCGAGGAATGATGTGGAAGAGTTATTTTTCGGGCAGCACGATGCGTTTCAGGCAAGAGCAGGCATCCTCGAGGAGGTTGAGCACGATTTCGAAGCCGGCGGCTCCCTCCCAATATGGGTCCGGGATGGAATACGCCTCCGGATAATGCTCCGCGAAATCGCTCATCCGGGCTATTTTCTCCATAGTCTCCGGCGAAGGCGCGGCGTCGCGAAGATCGCTGATGTTGCGGTCGTCCATGCCCAAGATAAGATCGAAATGCCGGAAATCCTCTTCGCGTATCACCCGGCTGCGGTGCTCGAGACGCAAGCCTCGCCCGAAAGCGGCGTGACGCATGCGGCGGTCGGGCAAGTCGCCGGCATGACCTCCGTAGAATCCTGCGGAGTCGAGTTCAGGTTGTAGATCCTTTGGCATGCGTGAGCAAAGATCGCGCATAATCCCTTCGGCCGCCGGACTGCGGCAGATATTCCCTAAACACACGAAAAGTATTCTTATCGGCCGGTTTTCGGCCCGGGCGGCTGCAACCGCCTTATGCGCTGCAACGACAGCATTCTTTGTCGGTTTTTCCATAATCTATTTTTTGAACGCGACAAAGCCTTTTTAAGTATATCGACCTGCACGCCGGGCCGCGAGTTGTTAATAAGCAATATAAAATCAAAAAGATTCTTGATTTCGTTGTAAAACAACAGTTTTAATTATATCTTTGCAGAGAAAATGAATTCTTTCCTTACGAAACACGGCATACGTCATAATGCTTCCGATAATCTAACCTAACCTAATAATAATGACAATTAAACTTAAAGGCTTTGCCGCTCTCCTTGTGTCGGCAGCCGCTGCCCTTCCCGCTTTCGGGCAGACACACACTCTGACATCGCCCGACGGCGACATGTCGATGCGTTTTTCCCTATCAGCCGACGGCACTCCCCGTTACGAGCTTGACTTCAAGGGTAAAAGCGTTGTGAAACCAAGTCGCCTCGGTTTCGAAATCAAGAAAACAAAACAGGTGAAGGATGGCCGCGCGCTCAGCGACGGTTTCGAAATCGTATCGGTCGACACCGCTTCCAACGATGACACCTGGACACCCGTCTGGGGCGAGGAAAAGGAGATCCGCAACCATTACAACGAGATGGTTGTGAACCTTCGTCAGAAAGAGACCAAGCGCCTGATGTCGCTCCGCTTCCGACTTTTCGACGACGGTCTCGGCTTCCGCTATGAGTTCCCCATGCAGAAGAAACTCAGCTATTTCGTGATCACCGACGAGCTTACGGAATTCGCTATGCCTTCCGATCATGAGGCTTACTGGATTCCCGCGGACTACGACACTCAGGAGTTCGACTATACCCGCAGCCGCATGTCGGAGATTCCCTCGAAAGTGAGAGAGGTGAGAGGTCCTTCTTACGACTGGACCACGATCCCGGCCGACAACGGCGTGCAGACCGCCCTTATGCTCAAAAGCGACGACGGTCTCTACATCAACCTGCATGAGGCCGCGCTTGTTGACTATCCCTGCATGCATCTCGAGCTCGACACCGCCACCAATACCTTCAAGGCCATGCTCACGCCCGATGCCGTCGGCGACAAAGCCTACATGCAGACCGATTGCGTCACCCCCTGGCGCACGATTATCGTGAGCGACGATGCCCGCGACATCCTTGCCTCGCGCATCACCCTCAACCTCAACGAGCCCTGTAAGATCGAGGATACAAGCTGGATCAAGCCGATGAAATACGTTGGCGTATGGTGGGAGATGATCAACCGCAAGAGCAAATGGAGCTATACCAACGATCTGCCAAATATCCATCTCGACCGTGTTGACTATACCAAGACCAAACCTCACGGAAAGCATGGTGCAACCACTGAGAATGTGAAGAAATACATCGACTTCGCAGCCGAGCATGGTTTCGACGGAGTGCTCGTGGAGGGATGGAACACCGGCTGGGAAGACTGGTCGGGCAAGATGAAGGATGAAGTGTTCGATTTCGTAACTCCCTATCCCGATTTCGACCTGCCCGCAATTCGCGATTACGCCAAGGAGAAAGGCGTGAAGATGATAATGCATCATGAAACCTCCAGCTCCGTGCGCAACTACGAGCGCCGCATGGACGAGGCCTACAAGTTTATGAAAGATAACGGCTACGACGCAGTGAAGAGCGGTTATGTGGGTAATATCATACCCGCAGGCAGCAACCACTTCAGCCAGTGGCTTGTGAACCATTACCTCTACGCCGTGAAGAAAGCGGCCGACTATAAGATCATGGTTAATGCCCATGAGGCTGTGCGTCCCACCGGACTCTGCCGCACATGGCCCAACCTCATCGGCAATGAATCCGCCCGCGGTTCGGAGTATCAGGCATTCGGCGGAAGCAAACCGAGCCATACCACCATTCTTCCCTTCACGCGTCTTGTAGGCGGCCCGATGGATTATACTCCCGGTCTGTTCGAAAACGACATGCGTAAGTATAATCCCAAGAACACATCATGGGTGAACACCACGCTCGCCAACCAGCTCTCGCTTTATGTCACGATGTCGAGCCCCCTGCAGATGGCGGCCGATTTCCCCGAGACCTACGAGAAGTTCATGGACGCGTTCCAGTTCATCAAGGACGTGGCTCTCGACTGGGACCACAGCTATTACCTCGAGGCCGAGCCGATGGAATATCTCACGGTAGCCCGCAAAGCCAAAGGGGAAGAGAAATGGTTTGTGGGGGGCACCAACGGCGCTGATCCCCGCACGGCCGAGGTTGACTTCTCCTTCCTCCCCGCCGGCAAATACAAGGCCGTTGTCTATCGCGACGCCAAGGATGCTCACTATCGCAACAATCCTCAGGCATATGTGATCGAGACAAAGACAGTGACCCCGAAGACAAAGATGAAGATTCATGAGGCAGCCGGAGGTGGCTTCGCAATCTCCATCCTCCCCGTGAAATAACAGAGTCTATACAACCATAACTTTACAAATGAAAAACGGCCTGCATCCGCAAAGGAGCAGGCCGTTTTGTTCATAAGACAGGAGGCGTCAGCGCACGATTATTTTGCGTCCGCGACTCACGTAAATACCCGGATTTACGGGATTGTCGACGCGGCGACCCGAGAGGTCGTACCAAACGCGGTTCTGCTCCTCGGCTTCCGGGGTTGTGATATCCTCCACGCCGCTCGATTCGGCAAACGAACAGATCTCTTTGAGCGCCGGAGTCGCGCGGCCGTTGGTGGAATCGAAGAGGGGAGCGTTATACCATCCCTGAAGGCTTGTGCCGTAAGCGTTATATTCCATCCACCACCAGAATAGGCCGTTAACCGCAGGATGCTGCTCGAGGAGGGTGACGAGGTCTTTGGCATACTTCGCCTGCCCTTCGTAGGAGAGCGGCCATTTGGAGGAGAAATCCTTGTCGCCAAGCGCCCACTTATAGCTATAGCCCGTCTCGACGATCATGATTTTCTTTTCCGGATAATTCTGCTCAAGACTTGTCAGAGCATTGGCGAGTACAGAAATATCTCCGTGCCAATAGGGGTAATAGCTAAGGCCGATGATGTCGTAGTCGATGCCGAGTTTCTTCATCTGGTCGTAGAAATTTTTCTGCACGCCAGTCTGCTCCACGCGCTCGGTATGGATCACGATCTTCGCCTTCGGACATACCTCCCGGCAGGCCTTGGTGGCATTGTTCAGGAGCTTGCCGAACCTTGCCCAGTTGGCATCACTGCCCATCAGCGCCTTCTTCGGACTCGAAGTTCCCTCCGGACCCCACAGCATACCATAGCTGATCTCATTGCCCGGCTGGATGAACGCCGGAACGATGCCGTCGGCTTTCAGAGCCTCGAGCGTCTCCTTGGTATAATCGTAGATCTTCTGATAAAGCTGTTCATCGTTTAGACTCTGCCAGTCGATGGGCGTCCACTGCTTCGCCGGGTCGGCCCACGTGTCGGAATAATGGAAATCGAGCATGAGATCCATACCGTTGTCGACAATCCTCTTGCATAGCGGCTTGATATACTCGAGGTCCTGACATGCATTCGGATCATATTTCGTATCGCCGGCATCGGCAGAATGCAATTCCTTATACTTCTTCGGGTTCACGAACAGGCGCACGCGCATCGCGTTCATTCCCTCCTGATGCAGCCAGGGCAGAAGCTCCGGGATGAGTTTGCCCGTGTAATCATTATACTTGGCTCCTGCCTTCTCATATTCCGGCAGGAGCGAGATGTCGCCGCCAGCATATCTCCGGGCATGAATGCCCGACAGACAGAGCGCGGCCATCGCGAAAAGTGTAAATATTTTTTTCATACTTATAGGGTTTTCATGGAAATATAGACTCTGTTTTTTAATTTAAGAAGATAAGAATGTTCATTCCGAATACGCAAAATTAACAAATTTTTCTAACACTCTCTATGCCATCGTTGTTTTCAACAAAGCCATATCTGACTTTAGGATTTGCCGGGGTATTAAAAGGGCGGCAGCTAACCCTTCGGAGAGCATCGCATAGTCAGCGCTTCCGATAGAGGCTTCCTGCGCATTGACAATCAGAGTGTTTTTCAGATGTCAGTGTGTGTTCTGCTTAATAACAACCCCAGAAAAAGTTTGGATACAAAAGGATGAAAAAAATATTGTACACCTTAACATTTTTTTAGCGTGGCAGGCTAAGCGTCGGGAAATATGCGAATTTTTAACTATATTTGCAGGCTGAAATTAATAAGAGATAAACGTTTATGAACGAATTAGCCACCAAATACAATCCTTCCGAAGTGGAAGACAAATGGTATGCCTATTGGATGGAGCATCGTCTGTTCCATTCCGAGCCGGATGAGCGTGAACCTTACACGATTGTGATTCCCCCTCCAAACGTGACTGGAGTGCTTCACATGGGCCACATGCTCAACAATACCATTCAGGATATTCTGACGCGCCGCGCCCGAATGACCGGCAAGAACGCTCTGTGGGTGCCCGGCACAGACCATGCCGCCATTTCCACCGAGGCAAAAGTAGTGGCAAAACTTGCCGCCGACGGTATCAAGAAAAGCGATCTCTCCCGCGAGGAGTTCCTGCGTCATGCATGGGACTGGACCGATAAATACGGCGGCATTATTCTCAAACAGCTCCGCCGTCTCGGCGCTTCCTGCGACTGGGAGCGCACTGCGTTCACCATGGACGAGACCCGCTCTCGCAGCGTGATACATGTTTTCTGCGACCTCTATGAAAAAGGCTACATCTATCGCGGCGTCCGCATGGTGAACTGGGATCCCACGGCTCTGACCGCCCTCTCCGACGAGGAGGTAATCTACAAGGAGGAGCACAGTCATCTCTTCCACCTCCGCTACAAAGTGGAGGGAGATGACCGCTACATCGTTGTCGCTACCACTCGCCCAGAGACAATTTTAGGCGATACCGCCGTCTGTGTCAATCCCAACGATCCCCGCTATACGTGGCTCAAGGGTAAGCGTGTGATTGTGCCGCTCGTTGGCCGCTCTGTGCCCATCATCATGGATGATTATGTGGAGATGGACTTCGGAACGGGATGTCTTAAAGTTACTCCGGCCCACGATGTGAACGACTATATGCTCGGCGACAAATACGGACTTCCCTCCATCGATATATTCAACGACAACGGCACCATCTCCGAAGCCGGTGGAATGTATGTGGGCATGGACCGCTTCGATGTTCGACGCCGGATCATGAAAGACCTCGAGGAGGCGGGACTCGTGGAGAAAGTGGAGGATTACGTCAACAAGGTTGGCCACTCGGAGCGCACGGATGCCGTGATCGAGCCCAAGCTCTCGATGCAGTGGTTCGTGAAGATGGACAAGATTGTGAAGCCCGCCCTC
>URNY01000066.1 GCA_900549375.1 uncultured Bacteroidales bacterium
GCGTGTTCCCGGCCGATCAGATTGGGGAACTCTCCAAACGCACCGGACTGCATCCAGTGTTCTGCAAGACCATAAACTATAGCGGCGGCGAATACGGCATCGGAATGCTTTGCCGCGAGGAACCGATCCGCACCGATTCGGAAGAACTCCCCGGAGTGGAGACACGCCGCTTCCTCGTGGCCGAGTTCGACGATTTCGTGTATATCTGCACCCACCTCTGCGTGGCCAGCGAGGACAACCGCAGCTGGTCGTTCGATATCATCAATGAGTATGTCGACAATCATTATGCCTCTTCATCGAAACCGGTGTTCATCGCCGGCGACATGAATACCTCCGTGCTTCCAGCCGGCGCATCGACCCATTGGAAAGTGATCAGTGCGTCGACCCCTACCTTCCCCTCGAAAAGCACGCGCATCGACTATATTCTCGCCTACACGGGAAATTCGGCACCCTATACCGTGGAGCGCACTTTCGTGCCTGTATATCCCGAGTTCAGGATAGCCGACGTCTCCGACCATCTTCCTGTAATCGTTGACCTCAAAAAGTAAGGAACCATGAAAAAATTCTCTATTAACCGCATATCGGCCGTCGCGGCTATGCTCCTGCTTTTAGCCGCCCAGGCCTGTGTCGATGAAGTGGAACTTCCCCGCCCTTTCATCACTCCCGAGACTGAGGCTATCGTGGCCCCGGCCGTAGGAGCGGTGTTCAACATCGGCGTGGAAGCCAACTGCCAGTGGGAAGTCTCGGTCGACAGCGACGGCACTTCCTGGATAACAGTGCCCGAAACAAAGACCACCGGCAACGGAAGCGTCTCTCTGACCGTGGCCAAAAACAACGGCGGCGCCGGGCGCTCCGCCTCGGTAACCATCCGCGACAGCAAAAACAGTATTGTGAAATCCGTCTCCCTGCGTCAGGCTCCGAAGAGCGGCGACGGCATAACGGCGATTTCCGACCTCCGGAGCGCCCTCGCCTCGGGAAATGTCTCGTTCGGTGAGGGAATGAAAATCCGGGGCATCGTGGTCTCGGATCTCAGAAACGGCAATTTCCTGCCCGATATGTTGGCGATAGAGGATGACACGGAGCCCGGTTCGGGTATCGCCGTCAAAATCGATTCGCAACTCTATCTGAGTGCGGGCGAGGAGGTGGAAGTGGATCTTTCTGGTGCTTCTTTCGAAAGCGGCGGCATGCTTGTTGCCGTCCCTGAATCCGATTCTAAAATATCCCGCACCGAAAGCTCGCGCATAGAGCCGAAAGCGGTTGAGGTATCTATACGCGACCTTGACGACGGCAGCTATGAATCGATGTATGTGGGCATCCGCAGCCAGATCTCTTTCCGCGACCTCCGCAAAGAGAACATTTCGCAAAATGTGTCGATACAGGATGAGGCGGGGGCTACGTTGCCTCTGCATGTCAGCGGCGATTGCCTCTTCGCCGATCTTCCGGTGCCTTCGGGCGGCGGGACAGTGGCCGGAATTGCGGGCACTGTCGACGGCGAGAATACTCTGATGCCCTGCTCCCCCTCGGATATTGCACTCTCCTCCTCCCGTTTCGACGGCGGCGTGATGCTTCCTTATGTTTTCTCGTTCATGACCGAAGGGGCCAACAGCAAGGGACGCTATGTCGATTTCCGCGCCGATGCCTCCGATGCCAACAAGACCGTGATAGAGGGCGCCGACGGCACCGGCTCCCTACTTTCGGTGAATCTGAGCGCCAAGAGCAAGACCTTCTATTTCTGGAATGAGAACAGCGGTCATCATAATCTTCAGCTCGCATCCTGGCTCGAAGGAAGCAAAAACTATGTGCAGGTGGCCTTCCCGCTCGGGCAGGAACTCTCGCAGGGATTCCGTCTTGACTTCGGTCTGGCGGCACAGAAGAACGCGCCGGCCGAGTGGGAGGTGCAATATTCCACCGATGCCAAGAAATGGACCGCGGTTCCGGACAAGGTAACCATCCCCAAAGGCCAGGTGTTCGGAGGGGGCAAAGGATATTTCTATTACTCCGTAGAGACTCGCCTCAATGCTCCGATAGCTTCCAAATCGACTCTTTATATCCGGTTGTGTCCCGCCGGCACCACCTCGGTTTCCGGCGGCGCGATTTCCGATGGCTACGGACGTATCGCCCTCCACAGCTGCATCGTGCTCTCGGCAATCGGATCGGAACCGACATCCCGGCCCTCCGACGCTATATGGTTCGAAGCGTTCGATGCACTGACTCAAGGCACTGATTATCGTCTCGGCGACCGTCTGGCAGCCATGCTCAACTATTGCGGCGGCGACATAGCCGACTGGGGCAGCGCCACACCCGGATTCTCGGGCACCAACGTGCGCCAGCGTCCGGGCTATGCACAGATAGGCTTCGTGGAATCGCAGACCGTGAACCAGACTAAATACACCTGCAAGCCCGGCAATCTACTCTCCCCCGCTTTCGGAGCTGCAGGCAATTTCAAGATCCGTTTCAAAGCCATGGCCTATAAGAACACGAGTGTATTCACGAGCGGCAACAACACGGGCGCCGACATCGACGGCGACACCACGTCGGCAATCCTCGAAGTAGTCGGCTCCGGAACGATCAATGGCAAGAAGAGCGTGGAGATCTCCTCCATGAGCTATTCCACCTTCAAGACCTATACCTTCGAAATCGAGAATGCCGCCGCGGATACAAGGCTGCGCTTCTCTTCCGACAGTTCCAAAGGGAAATTCACACGCTGGTTCATCGACGAGATATGCTTAAGCAAATAACTTATACGACCCTGCTTCTGACGGGGATGGCGGCAGGTGCCGTCGTCCCGCCGGATGCCGGGCGTTTACGCGAGGCCGAGGAATGGGCCGACGACAAGCTCTCCGAGCTGACGCTCGAAGAGAAGCTGCGGCTCACGCGCGGCCATTCGGAATTCTTCTTCCCCGGCGTGCCGGAGAAGGGTATCCCGTATGTCTACCTCTCCGACGCCACGCAGGGAGTGCATATCCGCCGCAATCTGAAAGATACGGTGACAGTCCGTCAGCTCGAAAAATCCGTAGCCTTCCCGGCTCCGGTGATGCTGTCGGCCTCATTCGACAACGAGCTTGCCGCCGATTATGGCCGCGCCGTGGGCGAGGAATGCCGCGCCGGCGGGATCGGAGTGTTGCTCGGACCGGGAGTGAACATCGCCCGTAATTCGCAATGCGGCCGCAATTATGAATACTTCGGGGAAGACCCTCTGCTCACGGGTGAAATCGCCTCGGCTTATGTACGTGGACTTCAGTCCACAGGCACTGCCGCCTGCGTGAAGCATTTTCTCTGCAACGGCACCGAATTCTACCGACGCCGCTCAAATTCGGTGGTCGACAGCCGCGCTCTGCGCGAAATCTATCTCCCGCCATTCAAAAAATGCATCGATGCCGGAGTGGCTTTCGTAATGACCTCCTATAATCGGCTTAACGGCGAATGGACCGGACAGAGCCATGCCGCAATCGACTCTCTGCTAAGGGGCGAGCTCGGTTTCAGAAACGCCGTAATGTCCGACTGGAGTTCGGTTTACGATATGGAGAAAGTGGTCCGCTCGGGGCAGAACGTGGTGATGCCCGGCTCCTCCCGGCAGGTGCGCGATCTCGAACGTCTCGTAAAGGAAGGGAAAATCACCGAAAGCGATCTCGACAGGATGATCCGGCCTCTGCTGACAACATGCCGCGCCTTCGGGCTTTACGACCGCCCTACAGCTTCAGAGAGGAATTGCGATTTCGATGCCCACTGCGCAGTAGCCGAGAAAACCGCCGCGGAGGGGACAGTGCTCCTTCGCAACTGCGGAGGGCTGCCAATTGCCGGGAATCTCCGTATACTCGCCACCGGACCGCATCTCGACCGCAATCCGCGAAATTGCGACAACCCGGCGTCGTCGGCCGATGTAGAAGGGTTCGGATACATCTCTCTGCGCGATGCGCTCAAAGCTGAATTCGGCACGAATATCTCTTTTGCCGAAAGCCCTTCCGAGGATGAGCTCCGCAACGCCGATGTAGTCATCACCACCGTGGGCACTGTCGATATGGAATCTTTCGAACGCCCCTTCGCTCTGGCGCGCGATGAGGAGAAAAGAATAAAGAGAACACTCGCCTCAAATCCCAACACGGTTGTGATTGTGTTTTCCGGCTCCGGGATAAAGATGACCGAATGGGCCGACGACACCGCCTCTTTGCTTTACGGCTGGTATCCCGGGCAGAACGGCATGAGGGCTATTGCGGGGATTCTATCGGGAAGGGTTGCTCCATCAGGCAAACTGCCAATCACGATAGAAAGGGATTTCAAGGATTCTCCGGCAAAAAATACAATGCCGCAGGGAGCGGAGTTCTACAACACCGCTTTCCGCGCCTACAACGAGAAGCTTATCGAGCTTTATGACGTTGTCTATAGCGAGTCCGTTCTGACGGGCTACCGCTGGTATGACACCCGCGGTATAGAGCCGCTCTTCCCTTTCGGTCATGGACTTACTTATACCGACTGGAAACTTTCCGGCCTGAAGGCCAAGGTTACGGGCGACCGGCTCACAGTCAGCCTTGAGGTGGCAAACACCGGCCGGAGAGATGGCACGCAGGTCGTTCAGATCTATACTTCGGAGGAGAAGCCAACCGTCACCCGTCCCGCAAAAGAGCTGAAAGCTTACCGGCGCGTGTCGCTGCGGCCCGGAGAACGCCGCCGCGTGGAATTCTCCATTCCGCTTTCCGACCTCGCTTTCTGGGATGACACAGCCGACAGGTTCCGGCTCAACGGCGGAAGCTACACCATCCTTGCAGGCACATCCTCGCGCGATATAGCCGATTCTGTGAAAATAAACGTGAAACAACAACATTAACCTTATATTATACATTATGAAAAAAAGAAACCACAAGATTATGGCTCTTCTGGCCATGTCATTTCTCTGGGCTTCCTCTTCATCGGCCCAAACCGTAGTCGACAACCTGAAATATACGCTTAATTCCGACGGTCAGTCCTATGCCGTAACGGGATTCGTCGAGGGTATCTCCGAGGCAAATATCCCCTCCGAAATCGAGGGCAAGCCGGTCACTGTCATCAACAAGGAAGTTTTCAAAACCGCATCCTCCCTTAAGAACGTCAAGATTCCGGCCACTGTCAAGACCATGGGTAATTCCGTGTTTCAAGGCAACGCATCGCTCGAGACGGTCGTCTTCGAGGATGGTGACACTCCGCTCGCTGTCGGGGGCTGGACATTTAACGATTGCACCTCGATCAAGACAATACTGCTTCCCTCACGCCTCTCATCTTTCGGGGCTAACAGTAATTTCAAAGGATGCACATCCCTCACGAAAGTCTCTTTCGCCGAGGGGTGCAAACTCAGCGATTTGAAACAATATACTTTCGAAAACTGCACCGCTCTTGAAGAGGCCGATTTATCGCAGCTCAAATCGCTGAAAGTTCTGCCAGCCGGCACTTTCAAGAATGCAGGACTCAAAAAAATACTTCTGCCGCAAGACGGAGCCCTGAATAAGATACAGTGGGACGTTTTCGTAAACACTCCTCTCGAATCAGTCGAGCTTCCCGCCACTCTCAACTCCATCGGAGCCCGCGCTTTCCAGAACTGTTCGAAACTTGCGTTGGTAAATGTTCCTGCGAAAGTGAATTCCATTTCTCCCGATGCTTTCGGTTATACAACCGGAAACACCGGCGTTGGATGTGTGGTGCTCAACATGCAGGGTGGCACATGGCCTTCGGTCGACGGCAACGGCAATCCGGATCTGACACAGAAATTCCTCGGAGCCGATACACGTGCCTATTGCTATAAGAATGTGACTGACATACCTGAGGGCGTGGTGAAGGTCGCTCCCATCGCCGCCGCTAAATACACCACCTATTTTTGCTCCACATCGGCCGTGGCTCTTCCCGAGGGCGTCAAGGCGTTCACCGTATCGGGCATCGAGAACAACAAGCTCGTTCTTGACACAAAAGTGCTCGGCGAAGGCGATGTGATTCCCGCAGGTTCTCCCGTCCTGATGCAGTGCGCCGGCGACGCCTCTACTCTCTATCCCGCCATACTGCCCGACAACACGGCTGCGCCCCTTGCTCCCAACCTCCTCAAAGGATCGGAAGAGGCTGAGGCCCTCCCCTCCACATCCGTGAACTACACCCTTGTAAACGACAACGGAACATATAGCTTTGTGAAAGCAGAGACAGGCGAGAACGCCGCCAACAATGCATGGCTCGCTCTCGACGAGGCTCAGGCAGAAAATAATGCGTCATTCCTCATCGACAACCCCACTTCCGCGGCGCAGGTTGTAATCACCGACAATGAAACCGACTCCAAGGTCTATAATCTTTTCGGCATCGAGATGGATCCAGAAAACCTCGCGCCCGGAATCTACGTAAAGAATGGTAAGAAAATCATGGTAAGAAAGTAGTTCTGACTTCATCAGAATTTGAGACAGACTCTAAAAACTGCTTCCGAAAAGCAATGTATCAATGTCTTCAATGAAACATGCGTAAATTATCGATTCTACTATTGCTGATCATCGCGTGGCCGGTATATTCGGCCACGCGATATTTTGATGCCCGCGACTTTACGATGCTCGGGTGCTCCGTCAGGGACACGGCAGCGGCAAAAGGTTTTAGCCGCATCGACATGAGCCGTTATCCGCCTCAGAATGATATGATTTCGCGCTATGGAGGTTTTTCCACCGGGATGGCTCTTCTTTTCGACACCGACAGCCCCTATATCAAGGCCCGCTGGCGCAACAGCTATCCGACCTCCGGATTGAACACCACTCCGCTGATGCAGAGCGGCCTCGACCTCTATATCGAACGTGACGGTGAATGGATACATGCCGGCGTTGGTCTCCCCACCGATTCCCTTTCAGCGGAGCGCACTCTCGTGGAGAAGATGGATGGAGCCATGCATCGCTGTCTCCTCTATCTCCCGCTCTGGAACCGCGTGGAGGATCTCTCGATCGGCATCTCCTCTTCGGCCACGATCCGGCCCGGAGTAGAACGCCCCCGGCGCAAGATAGCCTTCGTCGGGTCGAGCATCACCCATGGCGCGTCGGCATCGCGTCCGGGCCGTGCATTCCCCGCGATAATTAGTCGTGAGATTGGTGTAGAAGCCATAAACCTCGGCTTTGCGGGCGTGTGCAAGCTTGATGATTTCTTTGCGGAGCTCATTATAGACACGGATGCCCACCTCTTCGTGATAGATGCGTTTTCAAATCCCTCGGCCGCTCAGATTCGAAGCCGACTTCGCGGCTTCGTAAAGAAGATACGAGAAGCCAAGCCCGATATCCCCCTTGTCTTTCTGCAGACCCTTGTAAGGGAAACGGGCAACTTCAATCTCGAGAAGCGCAATGAAGAGAAATGGAAACGGAGAGCCGCCGAAGAGGAGATGAAAAAAGTGATGGCCGATTATCCCGGCATTCTCTTCATCAACCCCGGCATGCCGCTCGGCGACACTCACGACCGCACCGTCGACGGCGTCCATCCCACCGATGCAGGCTTCGATTTCATCACCCGGCGCTTATGCGCAATTTTGAATGAGGAATTTTGAAATTCCATAAAAAAGGCCCGCTCGATTTTTTCGAGCGGGCCTTTTTATGGGATTCGTGGATTATTTCTTGATGAAACGGTGCGACTCGGTGGCGTCGGCGGCCGACACGCGCAGCGTGTGGATGCCGTTGACGGTGCCGCTGACGCTGAGCGAGAGGGTCTCGCCGGCATGTACGGTGCGGGTCTCGCGGAGGAGCGTTACGCCGGCCATGTCATAGACCTCAAACGTAAGCTCGCCGGAAACTGCGGCTTTCAGTTTCAGAGATTCGCGCACGGGATTCTCAAGGATTCTTACGAGTCCTCCCTCATCATTGCCAATCTCGTCGATGCCGCTCGTTTCTTTCACGGTCACGATAACCTTAGCCGTTGCCGAAAGGCCTCCCTTGTCCTTGGCGGTGACAACTGCCGTGGCTTTGCCCACAGCCTTGCCCTGGAACACAACACCGGTCGAGGTGGTGAACGCCTCTGCAAAGTCGTTGGCAGGCATCGTCATCTCATAGGTGAGATCATCGCCGTCGGGATCCTCGAAGAGACTGCCGAAGTCGACAACCTCCGAAAGTTTGCCTACGGCCACCTCGACATTGGTGTCATCGGCACCCTGCGGAGCACGGTTCACTTTCTCTACCTCATAGCTTACGATTGCCGAACCCTTGTGGTTCTTGGCATCGGTGACATTGAGGCGGATCTTTCCGATGCCGGCCTGACCGAAGTCGGGAGCCATCTCGGCTTTCACCTTCACGGGCTTCGTGGCGCCTTTCACGCTGAGAGTGCCGTCCTCATTGAGGGTTATGACAGCCTCTGCATCGGCGCCATCTGCTACTCCGCTCTTAAGGGTCGTGATGGCCGAGGGATCTTCGATGCTGACTGTCAGATCGTCGTTGTCGGGATCGCTTACGGTGAATACCACCTCGCTCTTCTCACCTTCGCGGGCATAAACCTTGGAAGAGGCGGCTTCCACTACCGGCTTGCCGTTCAGATCGAGATATACCGGATAGTTCACAACAGGCTGGTTCGGGTCGTTGGTCTTGACTACGAGCACGGCCTTGTTGTTCTTCTCCATGCGGGCTGCGGCGGCGTTCACGCGGATCTTGACCTCCTTGTTGGCACCTATGGCTACCTCTCCTTCGGTGTTTTCCTCCAGAAGAGTGATCCAGGGCTCTCCTGCCTTGGTTTCGAGGCATGTGAGTGTGAATCCGAGCGATCCGTACTGATCCTTGAAGAGATCCGCAACGTCATACCAGCCGGCCTCCTGAGTCCATGCCATATAGCGTCCTTCAGTATAGGGTTCCTCCTTGACATTGAGATAAGCCGGAAGTTTCACCTCCTCGGGATAAGTAACCACCACATAGAAGTCTTCGTCAGGATTCATGTAAGCCGGTTTATCGAGAGGAATTACGAAATAGCCTCCGGTTCCGGGCTTGGCCTGACTCTGGATGGTGATCTCACCCGTGCCGAGGATATCGGTGCCGGCGGGATCTGTGCCGTCAACGAGCTCGATGCGGATGTTCACGTTCTTCTTGTCTTCGATCGTAATCGGCATATAGATATGCGAAACGTTGAATCCGGCTTTGGGTGCCTTGAAATGAACAGCGGCTTTGAACACATCGAATTCAGTGTTCGTCCCATAGTTGTACGAAGCATTGTTGCCGGGCATCTGGGCGTAATAGAGAGCGTTGTTGTATTCAAAATCACCCGGCACCTCGAAGGGAGTCCCGTTCTCGGCTGTCTTCATCTTCTTGCCGATCGAGGAAGCCGTCAGTTCGCGGAGCGATACAGCGGCATCCTTGTCGAGTTTGCGCTGAGGCATGAACGCCGGTGCGATACCACCGCCGATATCCTCGGTCTCCTCACCGGCACCTGTCGGATCGAGCGCCAGACTGTATGTGAGTTTATACTCGCCTTCGTTGCCGATCACGAGTTTCTCGTCGACTTTCTGATCGTCGGTATCGGCTTTGACGCGGATCTCCTGACGGTCGAAAGTCATGGATGGCGCCGGAGTAACTATGAATTTCACGTTCACCGTCTTCGTCTGCTCCGGAGCGTCGGCCGCAGTCATATACGTGAAGGTTACGGGAATCTCATAGGTTCCGGGAGTCATCATGATCTCCTCGGTAGTCATCGGTATGGTGAAGTTCACCGGTGTGCGGCCCACCTCCATCGGCTGGAAGAAGCCCTGTTCAACGGGACTCCACGTCAGATTGCCGGTCGGCTCACCTGTGATCCAGTCGAGTTCAGGCTGCTCCGCAAAGAGCATGAAAGCATCCATTTCACCTCCAAAATAGGGATCCTCCACCTTCGGCGATACGAATTCCACGTTTGTGATCGTGAATGCCGCATTTCCGTTGTTGGCCACCTTGAAAGGAGCATGATAAGGAATGCCCTGCTGAACGAAGAAGTCGTTGATGTCAGTGTTGCGGTAGCCGATCGTATGCTCCACAACCACATCCTCTGCCGGGAAAACAGGAGCGGCTTCGCCGGTGATTGTAAGGTTCACCGGAATCGCGAAGTTCTCACGGCCGGGAATATTGGTGTTGACAAGCAGCTCGGTGTAGTAGCTTCCTGCGAGGCGGTCGGTATTGACCGTCAGTTTCACATCATCCTTCTCGCCGGGCTTGACGGTATTCTCGCTCACCGGAGTGAAAAGTACCGCATTGTCGAAGCTTATCTGACGATCGGCAAGACGTATGGACTGCGTGCCGTCTTCGTTGGCGATTCCTGCCAGACCGAAGGGACCCATGATCACGGCGTCCTGATCATGACCTTTATACTGGAACTTGAACGATCCGTTCTTTTCCATTATCAGCTGGAAGCATACGCCGTAGTTCATAGAATTGCCGTATTCCATCCAGGAAACTACCGCGCGGTCGTCGGTTACATAATGATATGTGCCGGCAGTCTTGGTGGTATTCATAGAATGGAGACCCCAGTAAGGCGCTATGATGTTTGTGAATACACTGCCGGTGGGGAAGTCGCCCGGAGGTTCGGGCCAGATCTTATCGTCGCGGCGCTGGGTGAACGATACGAAACCGGTGTTGTAGACATACATCTTCTTATACTTCTTGCCGTAGAAGTTGAATTCGAAGGGAAGCTCCACCTCGAGATAGTCATGCTTCTCGTAATAGCGGAAGGGGTTCTGAACGCCAAGACCATTGGTCTCGATGTCCACCCAGTCGAACGAGGTCTGCTTGTCGACGGCTGTAGTATAAGCGTAGGATATCGAGGTGTCCTCTTTCTCGGGAACGAGAACTGCCACCTCATCGTTGGGCACGAAAGAGTATACCAGCGGTTCGTTGCCGTTATTCTCTATTTCGAGCGTCTTGACGAGCGGCGTGCCGCTTTCTACGGTCTCGGTCAGTTCATTGAAGGAGATCGATGCGGCGGGACATCCGATAACCTTACCGGATATCGTAACCTCGCTCTCGCCGGCCGAAGTGGAAATCTTCAGCACATCGCTGATCTCGCCTTCGGTATCAGTCGGCACGGTCACCATCAGGTCCAGCGTCGAGCCCGGTTTGATCTCATCGTTTTCTACGGGAGCGACGGTCATTTTTCCGCCGGCGAATGTTGCCGATACGAAGTTCATCACATTGTGACCGGCATTCTTCACAGAAACTGGCAGGAGCACTTCCGAAGTGCGGAATACGGTTCCGAAGTCGATGACTTTGTCCTCGACCGAAAGCACGGGGTTCAGACCTTCGCCATCGACAACTGCATCGAAGCGGACTGCGGAAACAGCAGGCTCAGGATCGTTGGTGACGATGGCCAGATTATTGAACGTGGCGCCGGCATTCATGTTGCCGTCGACAGAAACAGTAGCCTTTATCTCGACTGCCTCGCCGGGAGCCACAAGACCGTGAGCCGGCTCTAACGAGCGGATGAAGGAAGCCTGCGGAGCCTCGAACTTCACGGCGGTGCCGGTGGCGAAGAGACGGAACCGCGAATTGTCGGGAGTCTCCGGCTCATTGCCCCAGTAATCGGCCATGTCGGCATTTGTCAGCGACACCACATCCGCCACCTCCGGGTCGTTGATACCGCAGAAGAGGGTGCTTCCGCTCTGAAATACCATCATCGGATCATAGTCGTCGTAGAATATCTCCACGTCGCCGTTGGGAGAGAGCGTGAGATGGAAGGAAACAGGAGTATATTCCTGATCGTAGACCACAGCAAGAACGTTTGTGAAGTTTACTGTAAAGTTACCGTCCTTGAGTCCATATTCAACCTTCGAGTCGGGACCCATCTGGAGCTGGTTGCCATATGCCGAGATCAGACCGGTGCCGGGCACTCCGTACGAGTCGGGAGCGAGCGGCGAACGGAATTCAGACTCGTTTGGCGCGAAAGTCACTCCGCCGAAGCTCGTGATGTAAAGCTTGCTGTAACTCTTGCCGTAATAGGGGAAATCGAATCCGATGCTGACCGGATCGCTGAGATATACGGCGTCGGTGAATTTCGACGCGATGTTCTTGGCACCGATAAGTTGCGGAGCCGCAGCGTATTCGAATGTGTTGAAGCCGGGAAGCGTGGAGGCCACGGTATAGCCGAACTTATGGAGTTTGGCGGCGCCCTCTACCGTCTCGTCGGAGAATTTCGGGAACACGAATTCGAGAGGATATTTTCCTTCATTCTTCACGGAGAATGTCAGCTCTTTCGGTTCTTCGCCCAGCTTGAGCGTGCCGGCGTCGACCGTGGAAGGATCAACTGCAAGTTTGGCAGGTTCGGTGGCCACACCCTGCATAAGCACTTTCACCTGAAGGCCGTTGGCGTCGGTGAAAGTCACGGTGCCGGTGTGCGAGCCTGCCGATTCCGGCTTATAGGTCAGGGTGACGATTGTCTTGGAACGTGCCGGGAAGCCGCCCTGGATATATTCCGGACCTTTGAAATTGTCGGAGCTGGTGCTTATGTTATTATCGTAAAGACCCGGTCCCCACTGCGAGCCGCTGAACGAGCCGTAGCCCTTGTTGAAGAATTCGACATCGAGAGTCTTTGTCTGGCCCACGAGGAGGCTGCCGAAGTCAACCACCTTGGGCACCTCCACCTGCGGAGCATTGCCGGAAACGGTAAGGACAGCGCGAAGATCCACTTCTTTCGAGCCTGTCTCGTTGGTGGCGATGGGCACACTGAAGTGATATGTACCGTTCACCAGTTTCGTGCCGTCGGCCTTAATTGCCACTTTCTGTGTTTCTCCCTTGCGGACGGTTCCTGATGCGGGATCGAGTTCGAGCATTTTGCTCCAGTCAGGGTTAAAGGAACGGGCCTTTACACCCCACACGAGATTGGCTGCAAGTTCTTCGTAGCTGCTCCCTTTCAGTGCCTCGGAAAGCTGCATCCAGGTCTTGCCGCCGTCGATACTCATAAAGCTGTTGGAAGCCGCGCCGGCGGTTTCCGTGCGTCCCATCGGGAGAGGATAACCCTCCTGATTGGGCTCGAACGCCGCTACAACCCAGAAAGACTCGCCGGGAGCGAACCAAAGCTGCTTATCGAGCTGGATATTGTAATTATAGGCGAAGAATGGATTCTTGACTTCTGTTATGAGCGAAGCCTGCGAGATTCCGACGTTTCCTTTATAGATGGAAATCTTGGGGCTATCTCCGAATATTCCGGTCTGGGGAGCTTCGAAGTATAGTGAAGTCAGGTTGAATCCGTCGGGATATTTCTCGGCATCAACCTTGAACCACTGTGCAAGTGCGTTGGGAAGCGTCTTGTCGTTCTCGCCGATCATTGCCCAAAGCTCGTCGCAATAGGTGAGATCTTTAGGATAGTCGTCGGCAAGATATTCGCTCTTCACGACTCCTGCGCTGCGGCTGACCTTTGCCGACGCAAGATTAAGCTTCGCGTTCTGCATCTTGCCGGGCATCGGGCGTCCGGAATGGAGCGCTACTTCGACAGTGCGAGTGGAAGCTTTCCATTTCAGCACTCCGTCAGCCTCGTTGCCGATGGTGAATTCCGCCGAAGCCACGGGCTGCTCTTTGGTGGAACTCATGCTCAGCATCTCCTGGTCAATCGTGATCTTCGGGCCGGCGTTGGTGCTGATTGTCTTCACTGCCGAGAGGGGCGACGACTTGCCCCAGCGGTTCACTGCCACAATGGCCACGTGATATTCCGTGAGACTCTCAAGTCCGGTGATGTCGATATTATGGGTATCCCCGGAAGTGAGGAATTTGGTATCCACCGTGACCGAAGGAATCTTTGTCAGATCGCTTTCAGATGTGAAAGGGGTCTTGGAATAGTAGACCACATGAGTATTGACCGCGTTGTCCGTGGAAGCGGGTATCGTCCAGGAAACGTTGATATAATCCTGCGCGGCGGTGAGCGTGAAGTCGCTCACCGCGGAGGGAGCGGCGCCGCTCTGGTCCATATGCACGGCTTTGGTGGCATCGAGATAGCCGGAACCGAAATTGCCGGCCACCGAACTGTTGTTGCCATAGCCGTAGAAGTCGTTCACGGAGGTGAGTATCTGCGTGCGCAGGGTCTCGTTAAGGAACGTCGGCGAGCCATATTTCGAGAGTATGAGCGCGGCGGTGCCCGATACGTGGGGCGTAGCCATAGATGTACCCTCGTTGTAGCCGTATTCATTGCCGGGGAGAGTGGAGAGCACGCCCTGGGGTTCGCCATAGTCAAGCAGACCGCCGGGAGCCGTTATGTCGGTGGCGGGGCCGTTGCAGGAATATGAGGCGGGGGTAAGCTCCGCCGTCATGGCGGCAACACCGACCACCGGCTTGTAGGCACCCGGATAGAAGTCGCCGGTCTTCCCTTCGTTACCCATGGCGAAG
>URNY01000067.1 GCA_900549375.1 uncultured Bacteroidales bacterium
GCCAACGAAGTGGCCGTGGCCGCTTTCCTTCGGGGCGACCTGCGTTTCACCCGCATGCCCCTGCTTGTGGCCGACGCAATGGAGCGCACCCCTTTCATACCCTCCGTCACACTCGAACAGCTTGTCGACACGCATCGCGAGGCAACGGCAATCGCTCTCGAACGCCTCGGAGCTTATGCAAACTGAATCACCTTTTTAATATTATATTTAACGACACCTAATATTTAACAGGAATTGGATACATTTCTTATCAAGGCTGTCCAGCTCATTCTCGCATTTGCGATTCTCGTGATCATCCATGAGTTCGGACACTTCCTATTCGCACGCATATTCGGCATCAAAGTCGAGAAATTCTATATCTTCTTCGATCCCTGGCTCGAACTCTTCAAATGGAAACCGAAAAAATATATCGGGGGATTCGGCAAAACCCGCAAGCTTTGTAAATGCGCCGATGATGAGAATCCTGAAGATGAATCCGGCTCGGCCGAAGAGCCGGCGAAATCCGTCAAAAAGAGGAAGAAATCATTCTGGGGCGACACCGAATACGGCATCGGCTGGCTTCCGCTCGGCGGTTATTGCAAGATCGCGGGCATGATCGACGAGTCGATGGATACAGAGCAGATGAAGCAGCCGCCGAAAGACTGGGAATTCCGTTCCAAACCGGCATGGCAGCGGCTGCTCGTGATGATTGCCGGGGTGCTTTTCAATTTCCTCCTCGCTATCCTTATCTATGCCGGGCTGGTTTATGCCACTGGAGAGAGGTATGTGCCGGTGTCCGACGCACGCATGGGTATGGTTTACAGCGGCGAAGCTCGCAAGATCGGCTTCCATAACGGCGACATCCCGCTCGCAGCCGACGGAGAACCGCTCGACAACCCGCTGGAAGCCCGCGTAAAGATGATACAGGCACGCACGGTGACCGTGCTCCGCAACGGCCGCGAGAAGGTGAATATCTCAATCCCCGAGAAGTTCATCTTCAATCTTGACAACGAGGCCAAGAGCGACACGGCTATGGTGAATTTCTTCACCTACCGCATCCCTGTCAGAATCACTCAGGTCATGCCGGGCGAAGGAGCGGCCAAAGCGGGCATTCAGACGGGCGATGAGATTATAGCCATCGACAGCGTGGCCACGCCCTCGATCGATCTCTTCTTCCCCGCCCTCGCCGGCCATGAGAACCGCACCGTCCGCCTCTCTGTAGTGAGACAAAACGGCGAACGCCGCGACACTCTCGAAAAAGCCGTGGCCCTCTCGTCCGGCTCGAAAATGGGAGTCGGTCTGGAGGTGGATCCCTCGGCTTTCTTCAATACGAAGGATATACATTATAATATTTTCCAGTCGGTTCCGCGCGGCATCGAGATGGGCACCGAGAAACTCACTTCCTATGCCAAGTCGATGAAGATGGTCTTCACCAAGGAGGGAGCCAACAGCATCGGCGGCTTCGGCTCGATAGGCTCCATCTTCCCCGAGAAATGGGACTGGATCGCTTTCTGGAATATCGCGGCATTCCTGTCGGTGGCTCTTGCTTTCATGAATATTCTGCCTATTCCGGCACTCGACGGCGGCCACGTGATGTTCCTGCTCTATGAGGTGATTTTCCGGCGCAAGCCGAGCGAGAAATTCATGGAACGCGCGCAGATTGCCGGCATGATAATTCTTATTCTGCTCCTTGTCTATGCCAACGGCATGGATATAGTGCGCCTATTTAAATAATATTGAAATGAAAACCAACACCATACGTCTTAAGCCCGGGAAAGAGGAGTCGCTGTTGCGCCATCATCCCTGGGTATTTTCCGGGGCCATCGCCTCGCTGCCCGAAGGGCTTGAGGAGGGAGATGAGGTCGTAGTCACCGATGCGCGCGGCAATGTGCTGGGATGCGGCCATTATCAGATAGGAAGCATCGCCGTGAGAATCCTCGAATTCGACAGCGACCGTCTCCCCGACGATTTCTTTATCCGCCGGTTGCGCTCGGCTATGGAGTTGCGAAGGACATTAGGTCTTATCCGCCCCGACAACACTTGCTTCCGACTCGTCCACGGCGAAGGGGATTTCCTCCCGGGGCTCGTGATCGACATCTATGGCGACACAGCCGTGATGCAGGCCCACTCCCCGGGGATGCATTTCGCGCGCCATCGCATCGCGGAGGCTCTGACGATGCTCCCCGACGCCCGCATCCGGAATGTCTATTACAAGAGCGACACCACTCTCCCCTACAAGGCCCATCTCGATCCCGACAATGAATATCTCGTCGGCAATTTCGACGGCAACATAGCTCTCGAGAACGGTCTGCAGTTCAATATCGACTGGCTGAAGGGACAGAAGACAGGCTTCTTTGTCGACCAGCGGGAAAACCGCAAACTGCTCGAATCCTTCTCCAAGGGGCGGACGGTGCTCAATATGTTCTGCTATACCGGCGGATTCTCGGTCTATGCCATGCGCGGTGGAGCGCTGAGCGTGGATTCGGTGGATTCCTCATCGAAGGCCGTGGCTCTCACAGAGGCCAACATCGAGCTGAATTTTCCCGGCGACAGCAGGCATACCACCCACGACGAGGATGCTTTCAAATTTCTCGCCGAGATGGAAACGGGCAAATATGATCTCATAATCCTTGACCCGCCTGCTTTCGCCAAACATCGCGGGGCAATCAAGAACGGACTCATAGGCTATCGCAAGCTCAATGCCAAAGCTTTCGAAAAAATCCGAAGCGGCGGTGTGTTGTTCACATTCTCCTGCTCACAGGCCATAACAAAGGATATGTTCCGCATGGCGGTCTTCACAGCGGCGGCCAAATCGGGGCGCAAGGTGCGCATCCTCCATCAGCTCACTCAGCCGGCCGACCATCCGGTGGATATCTCCCACCCCGAGGGGGAATATCTCAAAGGCCTCGTGCTCTATGTGGAGTAACCTTATTAAATTTTCATACCACGAAAACTCAAAAACAATAAAACAACGATTCTAATGAAAAAGATTCTATCCGCAATCATGATCGCTTCTATGGCTTCCGCAGGCGCTACGGCGGCGGAAAACAAAGATTTCAACTATCATGTCGACCGCTTCGCCGACATTGAGGTTCTGCGCTATGAAGTGCCGGAATACAGCCGGCTGACGCTTCAGCAGAAGAAAATGCTCTATTATCTGTCGCAGGCCGCTCAGATGGGCCGCGACATAATCTGGGACCAGAACGGCAAGTATAACCTTCAGATCCGTCAGCTTCTCGAGAAAATATATACCAAATATAATGGCGACCGCGAGTCGAAGGATTTCAAGGCTTTCGAGAAATATCTCAAGCAGGTTTGGTTCGGCAACGGTATCCATCACCATTACTCCACGGACAAGTTCCGCCCCGAGTTCTCCAAGGAATTTTTCGAGGAGCAGGTGGCCGGACTCCACGATTGCTGTCTGCCGCTGAATCCGGGTCAGACAAGAGCGCAACTGCTCGCCGAGCTGGAGCCGGTGATCTTCGATCCGACAGTGATGGCGAAACGCGTGAACCAGGACGGCTCGCAGGATGTCGTGGCCACGTCGGCCAACAACCTCTATGGCGAGGGCGTGACCCAGGCCGAGGTTGAGGAATTCTACAACAAGATGAAGAATCCCGATGATCCCACTCCGGTCTCCTACGGCCTCAATGCCCGCGTGGTGAAAGAGGACGGCAAGCTCAAGGAGCAGAAATACTCTCTCACCGGTCTCTACGGTCCGGCTATTGCCGAGATTATCTATTGGCTTGACATGGCCAAGAACGTTGCCGAGAATGATGGCCAGAAAGCTTATATCACCAAGCTTATCGATTATTATGTAACAGGCGACCTCCGCCTCTTCGACGAGTATTCGATACTCTGGGCCGAGGATACCAAATCGGATATAGATTTCGTAAACGGCTTCATCGAAAGCTACGGCGACCCGCTGGGAATGACTGGCTCCTGGGAGTCGTATGTGAATTTCCGCAACGGCAAGTCTTCAGCCCGCACGGAAACAATCTCCTCCAACGCTCAGTGGTTTGAAGACCATTCGCCTGTAGATCCCCGTTTCCGCAAGCCTAACGTGAAGGGTGTCTCGGCAAAGGTGATCACTGCCGCGATGCTTGCCGGCGATGCTTTCCCATCCACGGCTATCGGCATCAACCTCCCCAATTCCAACTGGATCCGCGCTCAGCACGGCTCGAAATCAGTGACTCTCGAGAACATCACCGAGGCTTACGAGATGGCTTCCCACGGCAACGGCTTCAACGAGGAGTTCGTGATCGACAAGCCTACCTCCAAACTGATGGACGATTATCTCTACATCACCGACATGCTCCACACCGACCTCCACGAATGTCTCGGTCACGCTTCGGGACGTCTCATGCCGGGCGTTGATCAGGATGCCCTCAAGGAGAACGGCTCGGCACTCGAGGAAGCGCGCGCCGACCTCTTCGCCCTCTATTACCTTGCCGACCCGAAACTTTTGGAGCTCGGCATCCTCGACAATCCGGAGGCTTACAAGGCCGAATATTATAAGTATATGCTCAACGGCCTTATGACCCAGCTCAACCGTATCGAGTTCGGAAACGACGTGGAGGAAGCCCACATGCGCAACCGCCAGCTCATCGCCAAATGGGTGCTTGAAAACGGTCGCAAGAAAGGGAAAGGCGGCAAGGACGTGGTAGAGCTTGTAAAGAAGAACGGCAAGACTTATGTCCGCATCAACGATTATCAGAAGATGCGCCAGCTCCTCGGAAATCTTCTCGCCGAAGTTCAGCGCATCAAGAGCGAGGGAGATTACAAGGGCGGCAATGACCTTATCCAGAAATATGCCGTGAAGATCGATCCCAAGCTCCATAAAGAGGTGCTCAAGAGATTCTCCGGTCTCGACATACCGCCCTATCGCGGATTCATCAACCCGGTGTATACTCCGGTTATGGATGAAAAGGGAGAGATCACCGACATCACGATCTCCTATCCTGAGAACTATACCGAGCAGATGCTCCGTCTGAGCCGCGATTATTCGCCTCTCACCAAGAAAGCCAAGAAATCATGCTCGAAGTGATTTCCGATATCAAAAAAAGCTTTTTCGCCTTGCGCAACGGGATCCTCGCCGACACCCTGCGCAAGGCGGGAATGTCTTATAAGGTGATCTTCGGACTTCAGATTCCCCAGATTGCCGAAATTGCGAGAGGTCTTGAGCCGTCGGAGGAGCTTGCCTGCGAACTCTGGAAAGACCGGGAAGTCCGCGAATCCCGACTCCTTGCCTGCTATCTGTTCCGTACGGATGAGACAGATATGGCAAAGGCTCTTGAACTCGCCGCCGACGTCCGGACTCCGGAAGAGGCCGACATGCTTGCCTTCCGGCTCTTTAAGCGACTCCCTTTCGCCGGCGAATTACTTGATGAAATGGAGCGTACGCAGGAAATTCCGCGCTGTGCCGTGGTTTCCTTGCGCCGACATCTCGAATAAAACGAATGAAAATGTATAACGAAAATGAAATTCCGGTTCTGTTGCTCACCGGCTATCTCGGGAGCGGCAAAACCACTCTCCTCAACCGCATCCTCTCGAATCGCAGAGGAATTCGTTTTGCCGTTATCGTAAACGACATCGGAGAAGTGAACATCGACGCCGACCTCATCCAGAAGGGCGGCATCGTGGGTCAGGACGACTCGGGCGACCTTGTGGCCCTCCAGAACGGATGCATCTGCTGCACCCTGCGCGGCGACCTGATGAAGCAGATCTCCGACCTTGCCGAAAGTCACAAATTCGATTATATAGTGATAGAGGCGAGCGGCGTCTGCGAGCCGGCTCCCATTGCCCAGACAATTTGTGCGATGCACGACATGTTCGATCCGGCAGCCGTCACGAATGTAAGGCCGACGCTCGACTGCATCGTGACCGTTGTCGATGCCCTGCGCATGAAGAGTGAGTTCGGATGCGGAGAGAACCTCGAAAAAGAGAATATCGATGAAGAGGACATTGAGAATCTTATTATCGAACAGATTGAATTCTGCAACATAATTCTTCTCAATAAGATTTCTGAGGTATCCAAAGAGGAGGCCGGGAAAATCAAAGCCGTTATCCGCGCACTCCAGCCGAAAGCGAAGATCATCGAATGCGATTATGCGAATATCGACCTCTCCGAAATAATCGATACGCGGATGTTCGATTTCGAAAGCGTGGCAACCTCCGCCACCTGGGTAAACGAGATCGAGAAGCATACCGAACTTGATGAAAAGGAGAAGGAGCACCACGAGCACCATCATCATCACGATGATCATGAACATCACAAGCATGATGAACATGATGAGCACGATGAGCATGAAGGCCATCATCACCACCATCATCACCACGACGGTGAGGGAGAGGCTGAGGAATATGGCATAGGCACCTACGTCTATTTCCGCAGGCGCCCATTCAATTTCATCCGTTTCGACAGGTTCGTGAATCTCGACTGGCCGAAGAATATAATCCGCTCGAAAGGGGTGGTATATTTCAGCCAGAATCGCGACATGTCGTTGCTCTTCGAGCAAGCCGGAGTGCAGAAATCGCTCAAAGAGGCGGGCTTATGGTATGCCACGGCTCCCGAAGAGGAACTCATCGAACTGATGCGTCAGGAACCGGGACTTGTGCGCGACTGGGATGAAGTATATGGCGACCGCATGATCAAGCTCGTCTTTATCGGGCGCGACCTCGACCGCGAGGCGCTTGCCTCCAGACTCGACGCATGCCTCGAGGAATCCTGAAAACTATTCGCAGAGACAATACTTAATGCGGTCGGGAATACTTAATGCATTCCCGACCGCATTTTGAACATTCGCTAATCGTTAATGATTGTTTCTATAGTTTAAACTGTTGTAAATAACTGATTTCGACACAACCTTAAGGCCTTGTCCGCGTTCTATAGGTACAAAGCAATATGGATAAGACCCTCAAGGTTTCGTGAGAAAGTTTGCGAGTCGAAAGTTTAGTTAGATATAGTTTATAGTGGAATCGGGAGAGGGCCGCAGGAGTGCGGCCCTCTCTGTTTGATATATAGTCATTTAGCATTTAATAAATTGGCCGACTTTTATTTAACTCCATTATTCCGAAGTGACATAGAGCGACATATTTTTTACCCCACATTTTACCCCACATTTCGCTAACTGAATATACCAGCCGGTCAGCAGAGGTCAGTGCTTTCTACGTTTTACGGCTTCGTCAATCTTCTTCAATTCATCGGAATCTTCAATGTCTGCTTCGATGGCCGCGACGCGTTTACGCCAAGCCTTGAACTTCTCATATTCGGCTCGTGCCATTTCTTCGGCTTGAGCGGAACCGCGGTTTCCTCGGGAATTAAGAACAGGAAAACCATTGGAAGTAAGTATGAGGTCGATGTTTTCTTTCCAAAACCCGATAGTGGTCGATTGCCTGAGTTTGGCACGAAGCTCTGCGGAATCAAGGAATATTGTCACAATCCTGTTGAGAATGTCAAGTTCATCTTTAAGAAGATAATTCTTGGCTATTATCACGTCCGCTTTGTTGACACGCCTGCCCTCCCACGAGGTAAGTCCCATGTTTTCTTTAGTAGCATCTGCCCTCTGCATTATTATTTCAGCCGCAGTCTTTCTTGTGACTGCATAAAGAAACTTGTTCTGCGACTCGGCAAAAAACATCTGTATAGCCTTATCGTCCTTGTCATAATCATCGGCAAGGCTGAAAAGGTCGCGAATCTTTTGATAGAACCGCTTTTCGGAAGCGCGGATGTAGCGAATTTCCTCCAGGAGTTCATCGAAATGGTCTGGGCGTCCGTCAGGATTCATCAGCCGTTGGCGGTCAATGACGAATCCCTTGCGCAAATAAGAAGACAGATGTGCATTGGCCCATTGGCGGAACTGCACACCGCGCATGGAACGGACACGGAATCCTACAGCCATTATCATTTCAAGAGAATAGAACTTGACTGTATACCTTTTGCCGTCGGTAGCAGTCATTAAATAATCCTTAATAACTGAATCGGCGCTTAATTCTTTGTCTCTTAACACGTTATTGATATGGGTGTTAATGTTGGGTATGGAGGTGGCAAAAAGTTCAGCCATCTGCGACTGATTAAGCCATACCATCCCATCGCGGGAAAGGAGATTTACTTCGTTCTTACCGTCTTCCGTGCGATAAAGAATTATCTCGTCATTCATAATCATATAAAAACATCGGCTCCGGGTTCAGTCCGCAATAAAGTGACGCTCTGCGAACTTACTTCCGAAGCCGAGTTGAATATCTTCCGTGAGAGCGTCACCAATCACTAGAACGAAAGTAATCAAAATATCGGAAATCTGCAAAATAAAGAATACGGGTAGCAACGCCGCGAGTGCCGGGCCGCCGAGCAGACAAGATAGGTGGGTCAAGAAGAACGCGGGCCGTATCAATAAAGCGGTAGTCAACGGTACGGTGCCTTACTTCATTGCCGATAACAGGGAGGTTGTTACGAGGATTCCGGAAGGTGGTGCAAGCGAAAGTAAGCCCAAGGAGAAAAAAGGTAAGACGATCGTCCATTTGCCGTAAAGCGGAAGCACATGGGGTGCGTCCCTGCAATAATACCGATGAAGACAGGAAAAGGGGGCTACCAATTCTGATATTTTGTTATGAAAATAACAAGTTTTTGTTTATCGGGTGCGGGAGCGGATGAAGTCGGCGATAAGGCGGAGGACGTCGGGGGAGATGGTCTCGGTAAGCTCGCCGTATTCGGAGGACTCGCCGGTTGAGGCGTGTTGCAACAGGTGGTTGAGTCCTTCCATGCGATGGATTTCTGCGTTACGGATGTTGTCGCTGAAGGCTTTAAGATTCTTTTCCGCATCTACCTGCGTGTCTTTGGTGCCGTTTATGGCAAGCACGGGACATTTCACCTTCTTAAGATAGGGCGTTGGATCGAGACACACCTGACTGTCGAAGTAACGTGTGCGTCGGGCCATCCCACTGCCTATCGATTCTTTTATGGCGGCAGGAACATCCAGAGAGTGGCGCTTGCAGATGGCTTCGATATCCAAGGGTTTGAATTCACCTGCCTCGTATTGACGCTCTATCTCTTCGAAAATTCCTCGCACAAGACCCAACGTCTGCTCTTTCTCTTTACCTGTGACGCCCTGGCGGTCGAGCACATGCTCGTTCTGGGCTATCAGCGTCTCTTTCAGGGGCACGGTGGCACCGGCGAGACTCACGATAAAATCCGGTTTCTCATCGGGAGCTACCACCACCGCAAGGGAGCCTCCCTCCGAATGGCCAAGAATACCGACTTTGCCGAAACCTTCCAACGACCTCACAAACCTCAGAGCCGCAACGGCATCTTCGCGGAAGGTATAGATGGTTGCTGTCTGATAGTTGCCTTTGGATTTCGCCACTCCCCTGTCGTCGTAGCGGAAAGAGGCGATACCGTTTCTCGCAAGATAGTCGGCGATAACGGCAAAGGGACGGTGCTCGAACACCTCCTCGTCGCGATTCTGCGGGCCGCTGCCCGTCACCATCACCACCATCGGAAGTTTCTTTGCAAAGGATTTCTCGGGAATTGTCAGCGTACCTGCCAACTCTGTGCCGTCGGAGGAACGGAATGTCGTGTCTTTCGTTTCATACGGGAATGGTGCTACAGGTGTCTGCGGTCTGCGTTCCTGCAGGGAGACTTCCGGCTCGAGCGCCAGCGGGAATTTATAGCCCTGTTGCTCAAAGATGCCTGAAATCTTCCCTCCGGCGATCTTTCCGGCATAGGAAGCCCCTATCATTCGGCATGCAACATTCACACTATCGGACGAACAATAAACCACCTCCACCGGTATACCTTTGGCATTCTGTTGCGGAGAATCCATCGTGGCAGTTGTCTTGCCGGCCGCATCCTCTTTGAAATTGAACACTAACGGCAGTTTGGCCGCACCGAGGCTCAGCTCACCCCGCCAGCTTCCGGTCAGTGCATGGCCGCTAAGGCCTCCGCAAAGCAATGCGGAGACCGTAAGGAGAATCGCAAATTTAGATTTCATCGCAGAATTATTTCCCGTCGTTCATCAGCATACGCGGAGATTCCAGTATCGGAAGGTTGGACTCCGTGGGAACATAGATAACGGTCTTGTCGTTGAGGTTCGACTGCTGACGCACCCAGAGATATTGGATATAGGTCGGCGTGATACTGCCGTTCTCGATGCGGATAGCCTCGGCCGCACCCTTTGCGCGCTCCACTTCGGCCTGCGCGTTGAGTTTCTCGGCCTCAAGGTTTGCCTTAGCCTCCTCGATCTTGATCTTGCGGTTCTGCTCAGCCTTGGCGAACTCAGCCTTACCGGCCATCTCCTGCTGCCATACATTATACCAAGGGAGAAGGAAAGCCGCTCCTATCACAACCACTACGATGGCTGCCACCAGCCACACCACTTTCGTCACATTCTTATCCATTGTCGAATAATTCTTAGCCATTTTTATAAGGGTTTATTTTTTGTTCGAATAATAAAAAATTTAGTCGGCATATCTACACGACCGCAAGTCGCGGAGCGACTGCATGGCCTATTAACCGCGTACTGCTGAGGACGATAGGACGAAGCTGTGCGCGGATTGATAATCCTACCTCTCCCCACTCAGTCGCGGAGCGACTGCACTTAAGGAGATGCTGTCGCCCTGTAAATTTAATGTAAATTTTCAAAATCCACAAATAAACAGAAAGGCGGGATGCCGGAGAGTCCGACATCCCGCCTTGGGTATACGGTAATGTTCGATTATTTGAAGTTGTAGCCGAGGGTGAGCTGGAAGAGATTCTGATGATAGGAGGTGCTGTAATATTTGCTGTTGTTCTTGGCTACGTGGTATCCGTTGGTGAGGGCTATGTCGCCGCTGACGGCTATGAAGTAGTTGTTGAAGTTGGCTCCTACTCCGACACGCCAGTCGAGGTTGCAACGGTTGAAGCGGTCGTCCTCATCCTTCTCCTCTGCCTTATAAAGTGAGCCGGTCGACTTATACTCAAGATTGCCTGACTTTACTTTGACATATTGATCCATCGAGAATCCTACGTTAAGCACGGGACCTGTGAAGATTGCCAGATTGAAATTGTCGGCGAAATCGAAATGATAACCGAAATTCACAGGGATACGCATGCCCCACTGTCTTACGGAACGGTTCTTATACTCAATGCCAAGTTCGTCAAGCTCCTCGTCGAGATAGTCTTTCTTGATCGACATCGTATTGTAGTAGAAACCTACACCCGGCTCGAGATAGAGGTTGGCAACAAGCGGGAAATTGTAGACCACTCCGACTCCCAAACCTGCACCGCTACCGAATGTGCTCTGCGAAATCGACATGCTGTCGTCCTTGTCGGTGACTTTGATTTTACTCGGGCAAGTAACATCGAGCGAAGCGCGCACTCCGAGATAGCCCTTGTTGTCGGGGTTGTTGAAAATTCTGCTCTGAGCGGAAGCGCCGAAAACGCATCCGGCAGCAAGCAATGTCAAAACGATTTTTTTCATAGCTTAAAAAGTTTAGATAGTTTATATAGAAGTTGTTTAAACTAATTTACGTTATATAATATTTCTAAAGAAGTGTTTACTTTATGGCAATCTTTATCAATCTTCCGGACATCTTCGTCCGCTTTAATCGGAACCAACCGAAAGGTTGCTTCCTCATAAACCGTCCAAATCTGTTCCGCAATCTTAATAAATCTTACCATAAAAATTAGTTTAAACAACTTCATTTAGATAGTTTATAATCCATTTAACATTCAGTCGTACAGGGCTGAATTGCTTCATAGTATTATAGGCGGCGGTCGCATCGGCGATGCGGCCGCCGCCTGTATAAAGTTACAGAAGCGGGGATTTATGCTTCGGTTTTTTCCATTTCAACGATTTCGGCATCGAGCACAGTGTCGGGATCATCGGTCACCTGAAGTGCGGCGAGTTCATCTTTGTTGGCCACCACAAGCTTCGTATATTCACGCAAGCCTGTACCGGCGGGGATGAGGTGACCGCAGATCACGTTCTCCTTCATGCCCTCGAGATTGTCGGTCTTGCCGTTGATGGCGGCTTCGTTGAGCACTTTCGTGGTCTCCTGGAAGGAAGCGGCCGACATGAAACTCGAAGTCTGAAGAGCGGCGCGGGTGATACCCTGAAGTATCTGCTCCGACGTTGCGGGCACTGCATCGCGCACGGTCATTGTGCGTAGGTCCTTGCGTTTCAGAGCCGAGTTCTCGTCGCGAAGCTTGCGGACCGTGATGATCTGGCCGGCAAGGTAGGTGGAGCTGTCGCCGGCATCGGTAATCACCTTCTTGCCCCAGATGCTGTCGTTCTCCTCCATGAACTCGCGTTTGTCGACAACCTGCTGCTCGAGGAAGCGGGTGTCGCCCGGGTCGAGGATATTGACCTTGCGCATCATCTGACGAACGATAACCTCGAAGTGCTTGTCGTTGATCTTCACACCCTGCATACGGTATACGTCCTGAACCTCGTTGACGATATATTCCTGAACGGCCGTGGGGCCTTTGATGTTGAGGATATCGCTCGGAGTGATGGCGCCGTCGGAAAGCGGCGTACCGGCACGCACATAGTCGTTCTCCTGAACGAGGATCTGCTTCGACAGAGGCACGAGATAAGTCTTCTCCTCGCCAAGCTTGTTGGTGACGCTGATCTCGCGGTTACCACGTTTGATCTTGCCGAAGCGCACCTCTCCGTCGATCTCGCTGACAACCGCCGGGTTCGACGGGTTGCGGGCCTCGAAGAGCTCGGTGACACGGGGAAGACCACCGGTGATATCGCCTGCGGAACCTGCGGCACGAGGTATCTTCACGAATACCTGACCGGGCTTGAGCATGTCGCCGTCGTCGATAAGCAGGTGGGCGCCCACAGGCAGCGAATATGTGCGGATAAGCTCGCCATTCTCATCATAGATCTGGGCGGCGGGTACCTTCGTACGGTCCTTGCTCTCGATCATGATTTTCTCGCGAAGGTTGGTGGCCTCATCGGTCTCGACGCGGTAGGTCACACCCTCCTCGACGTTCTCGAATTTAACCTTACCACCCTCTTCCGAAACAATCACGGCGTTGAAGGGGTCCCATTCGCAAATCATGTCGCCCGGTTTAACCGTGTCGCCATCGTGGAAGAAGAGCTTCGATCCGTAGGGGATGTTGGCGTTGGTGAGCACTATGCCCGACTTCGGCTCCACGATGCGGAGCTCGGCCATACGGCCCACAACGATGTCGATGCCGTCGGCATCCTTGATGGTGCGGAGTTCCTCGATTTCGAGCTTTCCGTCATGGCGGGCGGTTACATCCTTCACAGCCGTAACGTTACCGGCAACACCACCGACGTGGAACGTACGGAGGGTAAGCTGAGTACCCGGCTCGCCGATTGACTGGGCGGCGATCACGCCGACTGCCTCACCTTTCTGAACCATGCGGTGGTTCGAGAGATTGCGGCCGTAGCACTTGGCGCATACGCCGCGGCGCGCCTCGCAGGTCAGCACCGAGCGGATCTCGACCGACTCCAGCGGCGACTTCTCGATCGCTTCGGCGATCGACTCGGTAATCTCCTCGCCAGCCTTGCAGATCACTTCGCCCGTAAGCGGATGGATCACGTCGTTCAGGGCCGTACGGCCGAGAATGCGGTCGTAGAGGGTCTGCACGACGTCGTCGTTGCGCTTGATGGCCGTAGCCGTCAGGCCACGGAGCGTACCGCAGTCCTCTTCGTTGATAATCACGTCCTGCGCAACGTCCACCTGCTGACCGCCCTCGACGCCCGACTTCTGCGGCTTGGCCATAAGACCGCGCATACCGCTCAGCTGACGAATCTGCTCCTTCGAACCGCGGGCGCCGGAGTCGAGCATCATGTATACCGGGTTGAAACCGTCGTCGTCCTTGATCAGCGTGTCGATCACGACCTTCGTGAGTTTGGTATTGATGTTCGTCCAGACGTCGATGATCTGGTTGTAACGTTCGTTGTTGGTAATCAGACCCATGTTGTAGTCCTCCATGATGGAGTCCGAACGTTCGTAGCCCTCCTGCACGAGCTTCTCCTTCTCTTCGGGGATGATCACGGCATCGAGGTTGAACGACAGACCGCCGCGGAAGGCCATCTGGTAACCCATGTGCTTGATATCGTCGAGGAAAGCGGCCACCTTGTCGGCACCGGCCTTCTTCATCACCACGGCGATGATGTCGCGCAGCGAACGCTTCGTGAG
>URNY01000068.1 GCA_900549375.1 uncultured Bacteroidales bacterium
AGGTTAGCCCAGTCGTAGCCGTAACGCCTGATGTCACGGCCACGAAGAATGGGTCGAATTAATTCCTCAGTACGTTGCCGTTCTTCTGATGTTTGGCAATTATTCAAAATTTCATCTCTTTTTTCGGTGGAAATGATGAAAGCCTCATTATATCCGGTAAGAACACCACGATATATGTTGATGTCCCAGTCTTTTAGAGGCACACCGACCGCCTCGATTTTGCGCTTGATGCTCTGCTCGATTGGCGAGAGGATGACCCACGAGTCGGAGGTGGCGAAATCGGTGGCAACGGCATTGTGCCGCACGAAATCGCTCATTTTTCCTCCATCAGTTTGATGAAACGAGCGAGGGTGTTTCTATCGACCTTGCATATCTTTGCAATCTTCCGTTTTGATACTCCCTCCTTAAGCAATTCTCGAATGAGCGTTTCTTTCCCACTGAGTTTATATTTGTCTGGCGAGCTTCTTCGTCCCTTCGGACGGCCAAGTGTAACACCTTCAGCTTTTTTACGAGCGAGGGCTTCTTTTGTTCGTTGCGAGATGAGGTTACGCTCGATCTCGGCTGAGAGTCCGAAGGCGAAAGCCAATACTTTTGACTGAATATCATCTCCGAGACGATAGTTGTCTTTGATTGTCCAGACCTTAGCCTCCTTTGTCATGCAAATGTTGAGAATCTCCATAATCATAAAGAGGTTTCTCCCAAGGCGCGACAGTTCCGCGCAGATTATCAGATCGTCTTTCTTGATGCGCTTCAACAGTACGCCAAGCTGACGCTTGTTATAGGCCTTAGTGCCTGAAATAGTTTCCTCAATCCAACCGTCAATAGTCAGATTTTCGCGCTCACAGAATTTGTTAATCTCAAAGCGCTGGTTCTCGACAGTCTGTTTGTCGGAACTCACACGTATATATCCATATATCATAACTAACTTTTTTAAGTATAATATACGGATTATCTGGTCCGATGCTAAACCAATATAGACAAGGCTGAGCAAAAGAAGTGCATCGACAAGATGCTCCGCTCCCTCTGACAGTCAAAATATACCGCCATATATTCAGTCAAATTATTGACGGATTAAATGGCGGTATATATTTTAGAGTTTATTGATTTTGATAAATGGATCTTGCTCATCGCACGTTGGGGTACTTCCGGCGTACACGCTATTATGACCTTCTTCCTTTGCTATGAAATGGAGAATTTCACGATATAGAGGATATAGCTGAATAATTTTGTTGCGTTGGTAATCGTTAGAACAACCGCCCCCAGACCATCCGTAAGATGCGTATGGTTGATGGGCTAAATCAGTTGCCACAAGGTCGTGCAGTTCTCGGAGTTTCTCTTGAATCTCTTGCTGTTTCTCAAGACCACATGTTGTAAAGCCAAGTTCACATTGACCAGCAAGAAATCTTGAGCAGTCTTCTACGCAATTTGCGATAAGAAGCATCTGCTTTTTTGTAAGAGTTATTGTATAGAGTTGATCTTCGTTGTAATCCATAAATTTCTATTGTTAATGCTTCTGAATATATTTTTCAGGTGTTACTGATGGCGCTATCAGTCAACTTATTATTCGAGGACAAAAGAGTGATAAATAGGTTGCGTTGGAGAAGCCGACCATTATAGAATATGCGGATAATGCTGAAAATGCAATGAATTTAGTCATTCGACTTGTTTAATTCTTCTTCAACCAACCTCACTCTTGCTTGCAGTTCCTCAGCCGAGGGAAGCAGATTTGAGGGAGAAGCAATCTGGACATTATCGTACGAAGCCACTCCCATTGGGGTTTGTATTCCTTTGAAAGCCCAACGTACATCGGTTTCATCTTTATCGCTGCAAATCAACAGTCCGATAGTGGGGTTGTCATCAGCTCCTTTTAGCAGTTCATCAACAGCATTGACATAGTAGTTGAGTTTTCCTGCATACTCAGGATCGAATGGCTTAACTTTTAGTTCGACCACAACGTATGCCTTTAGGCGGATATGGTAGAACAGCATATCAATCCGGCGGGTACGTCCCCCGACAATCAGTTCCTTTTGTCGTCCTACGAAAGCGAATCCTGTTCCAAGTTCAAGCAGGAAACGGGTTATATTCTGCTCCAACGCCGCTTCAAGCTGTTCCTCCTTATAGTCGGCTGGAACAGTTACAAAACCGAAATCATAGTTGTCCTTAGTGATTTCTTGTGCCATACGGCTTTGTGCTTCCGGCAGATATTGAGGAAAATTGCTGATAGCGTTACCGTGTGTCTTGTATAGGTTAGCTTTCAGCGAGTTATCCAACGTTTGACGAGTCCATCCGTTCAATATGCACTCTTTCAAATAAAAAACAGCCTCATCTGCCGACTTACATTTGGTTATAATGTTAACCTGATGACGCCATGGCACCAGACCAAGAACAAGAGGAAAGTCCGAATCAATTTCTGCACCAATTTGGTACAGTTTTATAATCTTTTGAATATTTGCCTGTTGCAATTCTGCACCAGCTTGGTGCAGTTTTTCCGTTGCCTCCAGTGAAGAAAAGAACAGATACCATTTCTTCATATTCCAAAGGTTGCGACTTCCAAATCCTTTGTCGTGAGGGAAAGCCTCCTGCAAGTCAAAGCTAAGCTGCTCCACAACCCCACTGCCCCATGTTTCTTCCGCCTTGCGCATCACCAAGTCGCGCCCAACACTCCAGTTAAATGCCAGCTTTTCCGTATTGACCTTAACCGCCGCCTTTATTTGGGCAGAGTGATAACGTCGCTTGATTTCAGAGAGCCAAGCGGCATAGTCAGCGTCAATCTTAAAATCCTTGACCCTGACAATATGGGGTTCGTTGTTTGGAATAATATCAGTCATCGTAATACAAAATTACTCCAAAATCCTGATATCCACAAATCAAACTATATTTTTCCAATCGATTAGAGCCAATAATCCAACGAAATTTGCTATCTTTGCGGTCAAATCAACAAAAGCCATGACAGCTATAGTAGGAGTAATGAATCGACATGCCATTGCTATTGCTGCGGATAGCGCAGTAACAATGGGTAACACCCATAAGGTTGTTAATAATGGGAATAAGCTATTTATGCTTTCCAAATACGAACCTGTTGGGATTGCAACTTATAGTAATGCTGCTTTAATGGGGACACCGTGGGAGATTATAATCAAGATTTATCGTAAACAGTTAGGGGAAAAGCATTTTCCTCATCTTTCTGATTATGTAATAGACTTTATTCATTTTCTACATACACATAATTTCTTTACAGACGATATAACACAGCACAATTGGCTGAAGAATCAGATTGAGGCATTTTATATACTGAATTTAAGAATAATATGCCAAAAATTCAACTTTAAGAATTTTGATTACAACGACCCTTTAATTATTGAAAAGCTTAAGGATGAACTAAATAGCTGTCTGGATGCAAACAAAATCAATCCATCGATTTGTGATGATTTTGTAGGCTATACATTTGAGCAATTTAAGAATGAGACCAAAGTGGATTTTGATGAAATATACCAACATTCTCAAGTATCCAATCTTCCAATCGATTTAAGAGATTTGTTTTGTGAGGCATTCTTTTATTATTGGATAATTCAGTTAGAGCCAGATTATCATACAGGTTTGGTATTTTGTGGTTACGGCGACGATGACTTGTACCCATCAATCATTCCCTGTGTTGTAGCCACAGGATATAATAAACGGTTAAAATATTTCATTAATCAAGCTAAGGCTGATTCAATATCAGAACATGGTACATCAGTCACTATTGCCCCTTTTGCTCAAACCGATGTTATTCAAACCATAACACAAGGCTTAACGCCTGATTGTCAAAATATTATATTCAATACAATTAAAAATGGCGTTGATTCGTACACAGACACATTATGTAGATATTTGTCATCTAAACCTGAAGGTAAAAAGTTTGCAGATGAGATTAGCAAACTTGACATCTCATCTATAATTAAAACCTTAAGCCAAGGAGTATTAGACAGCATGCGAGATTCTTACACAAGGCCTCTACTTAATACCATCGCAGGACTTGCAAAGGAGGATCTTGCAAATATGGCAGAAAGTTTCATATCTCTCACTTGTTTAATTCGGCGAATGAGTCCAAGTGAAGAAACCGTTGGAGGTCCAATTGATGTTGCAGTTATTTCTAAAGGAGATGGATTTATATGGATGAACAGAAAGCATTATTTTAATCCAGAGTTAAACAAACATTTCTTTAATAATTATTATCGTTGAGCCTTATGAATTATTTTACAATAAAATCATTTCAGACACCGTCCGGAGGGATATTATCCCCTCAGGAAATTGAGCATGAGGCTAATAAAATATCGAAGTCAATTCAATCAGAAATTGAAAGACAGTTCAATCAATTTGAAAAACGAATTGTTGTCCGCAATGATACATTTGTAGAATCAAATGAAACCAAACCCTGTGATTTGGAGTCACAAGAATCTGATTGATAAAGCACAAGGTGTCAATTGATCCTTGGTATACAAATTTGAGTTTGTAGATATCCAAATAAATCAGTAATTCTCCGCGATATAAAACGGGAAAAACGGGGATAAAATTAAATGCAAGCAAATAAACGGATTAGCAAAAGGCTGTTTTTCCGTGGTTTGCCTGCAAATGGGGCGATTTTCTCAAAAAGTACACCTTTTGTACCCCGTTAGAAGAACATTCGGGATAAGTGAATTGTTAAGGACTGTAAACGGCGATTTTCAAAATCTTATGACCCCGCTTATCTTTGCGGAAAATTCATAGTTTATGGCAAAAATAGAAAATCGCAAGAAACAGAATCCCAAGCTCCAACAGTCCGAACTGAGCGACGGACGCGCCAGCCTCTATCTGGAATACTACATAGGAAGAACCGAGACTCCCGTACTTGACGAGAACGGTGAGCAGGTGTTCTACACCGAAGGGGCAATGGCGGGCAAACCCAAATTCAAAATCAAACATACCCGTAAGAAGGAAAATCTGAATCTCTACATCTGGCTGCATCCAAGAACCCCGCAGGAGCGTTTGCAGAACAGGAACACACTCGCGCTTGCCGAGAAGATACGCTTCGAGCGTGAGCAGACATTCCTCGAAGACCGCGAAGGTTACCGTCTTCGCAAGGAGATGGACGATGATTTCATCGAGTTCTGCCGTGAGTTCTGCAAATCCCCGACCCTTACCAAACACATTCAGGATGTGCAGCTTCGCGGACTCAAAAAATTCATCAACTTCCTTTCCTCCACACCGAGATACGAGAAATTCAAGGACAGCCTGAAGATGAAACAGCTCACACCCGAAATGGTGGGTGCGTTTGTTGAATACCTGAAAGCCAACGGACGGGGCGACGGGCCGAAAGCCTATTTCCGGCTGTTCAAGCGTATGGTTACCGCCGCTGTTGACAAAGACCTCATCAAGAAGAACCCCTGCCGCGGCTTCGTCATCAAGAACGACAACATGACACTGCAAAAGGAGATTCTTCTCCCCGAAGAAATAGACCGTCTTGTGGCGACACGTTTCGACGGCGAGAAAACCGAAATACACCGGGCCTTCATTTTCGGTCTTTATACCGGGGCGCGCTGGTGCGACACAAGCAAGCTGACTTACCGCAACGTGGACTATACCACGAAGACGCTGCGTTTCCAGCAGCAGAAAACAAAGGGACACAGTAATTGCAGCTGGGTTATAGTTCCGCTGAACGACACACTCATCCGTCTTATCGGACAGCCGGAAAGCGACGATTACGACGAGCGCATATTTAAGGTGCCGCTTTATGATACCTGCAACCGCTATCTGGGCAAATGGGTTAAACTGGCGGGCATCAAGAAAAAAATATCATGGCACTGCGCACGCCACAGTTTTGCAGTGAATGTCCTGAACCGTGGAGCCAACATCAAGACGGTATCAAGTCTTCTCGGCCACACATCGCTCAAAATGACAGAACGGTATCTCCATGTCGTTGACAGCCTGAAACAGGATGCAATAGACTCGCTCGGAGAAATCAAATTCAGTGCCGTAGGCAGCTGAGTAAATTATACTTCAATAGTCTGAAAGAACCGATGAATCGTAATGATTTGTCGGTTCTTTTGCCATATATGCCCTGCGAATGACAATATAATGCCAATCTCCTGCCATAAGCATATTTATAAAATCAAAACAGTTGGTGACATTGTTGTTTTTATTGTGCTGCGGGAACCCCGTGATTCGCGGGTATGCCAAACCCTGTAAACTATATAAGCATATCAGTCCTGATTGGACACATTCACCACATAGGAACGTGGGATTTTTATAAATACAAACCGCAGCGTCCGCTTTTACGATAAATGGATAATACAAGTTTAGTGATTCTCCCTGTCGAAAAGGTCAGGGAGATGATAGAGATTGCCGTGTCCGGTTGCCTCGACAAGGTACTTGCCGCATTGCAACCCAGACAAGAGTCGGAATCGGTTGACATAGAGGGAGCTTTGGAGTTTCTCAATTCCAACGGCTACCGTATAGCCAAAGGGCAACTTTACAAAGAGACATCTGCGGGAAACATACCCTATCACAAATTCGGACACCGGCTGCATTTCAAAATATCGGAACTGCGGGAATGGGCGGAAACACGACTTGTGAACGGCAATTCCGTGGGGTACTACTGCAACGGCAAGTTTAACAAACGACGATGACAGCCGGATATTGCACGGTGGCAGAAAATTGGCAGGACAACGGCAGATACCTGTCAGGGAATATCACACATATACAGCGTTTTATCACTGAAAATCGTCATAAGAGATAATTAAATCCAGTACAGACAATGATAAATAATCAGAGACCCCCTCCCGGATGCAATGCCATCCTAAAAAGGCATAGATACTGTGCCACTCCGAAAAAACAATAAACATAATTTGGAGCATGAATCGTCAGAGAGGCTCCCTAACACCTAATCACTACTTCAAATGACTGAAACAGTAACCGTTTCAAGCAGCGAATTAAGTGCTATGAGAGCCGAACTGAGGGATCTCCGGGGCACTGTCGCAACGCTGGCGACAATCATTCATAAAATGGTTCACTCGCCGGCAGCCATCAGACAGAACAAAGATGATGAACACCGTTCACTCACCGATGCGGAACGCGAATACAGAATCGACCGTCAGGAGCTTCAGGCACTCCTCGGCGTAAGTGAGAGAACCGCATACCGCAGGATAAAGGAATACGGCTTCCGCGTGTTGCGCGAGAACGGCGACACAAAGTTCATCCTCGGAGAAGTAATTGACATTATAAGTCATCACGGCCTCGGCTGGCACCGCTCCGGACTCGACAGGATACTGTCAAGACGTACCATAAATCAAGGACACGACTGGTATGAACGGGAAATTTGAGAAAACCGTCCTCGGTCTCCTTCAGACAGTTCTGGAAAGAATGGATTTTCTTGAACAGAAGATAACAACCAAAGGGAATTGTCAGCAGGAGGAGCCGAGAAGATGGACACCGAAAGATGTGGAGCGCAGGTTCGGCCTCGGTCTTCGCCAGCAGTACAATCTGAGAGCCAAAGGAATCCTGCCGTACTTTCAGAAAACTCCCAACGGCCCGATCTCATATCTCCCGGCCGATGTCCTTGACTACTATTTCGGAGACGGCGGAATCCCGCCGCAAAAACAACCATAAGTGAAATTACAATATGGCACAAGACCAGACTAACGAAAAAGACCAGGTGCTTATCGCCCGCAACAACGAGACGGGAGAAACAGGTGCTGTGAAAGGTCTGAAACAGGACGGCACACCGGATATGGCGCCGTCGAAGTCCGCCAAACTGAGCGATCTCGTGGTATTCAACATCCATAAGAACCCGCTGGAGGCTTTTCTCTCCAACTTCGTGAGGCAGTGCAAGAACCCTTCGATGTTCAGTTTCTTCAAAGTAGATGCCGACAACGTGAACAGTGTCGGACAGGTCGTCGAAGACGCGCTTAAAGACCCGGAGGCGAACAAAGCCATGCTTTCAGAGGCAAAAGTGGAAGTAAAGGCTACGAATCGCAACAGCCACGCTATCGACGAATCAAAAATCGACTGGCAGGGTCTGAAAGACCGCTGGGGCATAGACCGTGAGACGCTTGAAAAAAGCGGAGACCTCAAGGAGATGCTCTACAACCGCAAGTCCCGGCTGGTAACCATTACCCCGACATTCGCGGGCGAGAAGTATTCGCTGGAAGCGCGTCTGTCATTCCGCGAGGATGTCAACGGGAATATCAAGGTCGTACCCCATTTTATCCGCAAGGAGCCGAATCTCGATAAGGAGTTCAACGGAGTCAAGTTCACTGACGAGGACAAGCAGAACCTCCGTACCACCGGCAACCTCGGAAGGCTCGCCGATGTCGTTTACAAGGAGACCGGAGAGGTCATCCCATCGTTCATCAGCATCGACCGTCAGACAAACGAGATACTCAGCGTACCCGCCAAGTCCGTATTCGTCAAGGACACCATCGGACAGACAAAGCTCGACATGGGTGAGATCAACACCCTCAAAAGCGGCAAGGCTATCCCCGATAAGGAAATCACGGACAGGAACGGCAAAAAATATACCGTCACGCTTCAGGTAAGCGCAGACAGGCGCGATGTGGAGTTTGTGCCTTCATACGCTTATCAGAAACAGGCGCAGAGTGAAAGCAACGGTCAGAAAAAATCCACATGGCTCACACAGGACGGTAAAATCAAGCCCATCACAAAATGGTCCGGGGTGCCGATGACCGAGAAGCAGCAGGCGGACTATGTCGCCGGCAAGACCGTGGTCCTCGACAACATGGTTGACAAGGACGGGAAACCCTGCACCGTCTATCTGACATTCAACATGAACAAGCAGCGTCCCACCACCTCCTTCAAGGATCCGCGTCAGGCGGAGTCGATAACTCCTGCCAACGAAAGCCGCACACAGATGGCTGTCAACAACGACGGAAAGACTGACGAGGCGACTAAGAAAATCAAGGAGCCTCTCGACAGAGGACAGACCGGTCCGAAAAACGAGAACCAGCAAAAGAAATCAAAGGGGCGCAAGATGTGACCTCCCGCACAGCCCCGTCCACTTTATCCAACATCCAAAACAAAAAAACAACCGTAAAATAATGAATAATATACTTATAATCACAGAAAGCCGCACCGTGGCAAAGACAATCGCGCAGGCGCTTGGCGCCAACGTACTCCACAAAGGATACTTCGGCAAAGGACAGATCGCCGTCACATGGACAGGCGGCGGCATCATCTCCTCGCGTCCCAAATGCAAATTCCAGTTCACCGTGTCCTCGGACATGACGGCTGACGAGACATTTGCCGCCAACTTCGACTTCTCTGTACGAAAGGACAGCAAGGGTAAAGGCAATCGCCGCGCCAGCGAGAAGGACGAGGCCCAGATAGGCGTGATACAGCGCCTGTGGCGCAACGCCGCGACAATCGTCAACGCCATGAAGCCCTCCGCTCCCGGAGAAGTGATATTCACTTCATTGAGCAACTATATCGGCATCGACCGTCCCGTCGTGCGGATGTGGCTGACATCCATAACCCGCAAGGAGATTGTGGCATCACTGGAGAACGGCGGCAACGCTCCCGAATATTATGCAGAGTTCCATGACAACGCGATTGCGGAACATACAATCGGGGCGCATCCGATAGAACCCGACTATGCCGGGCTGGAACCATCGCAGGGACTGTGGTGCATGGCGGACCTCAAAGCCGCCGCCCTGACACTATGGGGCTGGGCGCCGGCAAAAACAGCCGGGGTAGCGTATGCACTCTATAACAAGGGACTCATCAGTTATCCTTCCGACAACACATCCACGCTCCCCCTCTCGCTGACGGCAACCGTCGGGGACACATTCGCCAACCTGCGCCATCATCCCGTTCTGGGCAAGAAGGCGACTTCGGTGTCAGTGACAGGAGCCGAAAGCGTATGGTCCGACGACGCTGACGCGCTCCACGCCGTAACGGTAACCGGACTCTATCCCGTTGACCTCTCACGGGAGGAAGAAATGCTCTATATCATCATCGCAGACCATGTCCTCGATGTTTTCAGCCCCGAAAAGAGCGAATGACAACTGAAAATCCCGGATTTATTTCGCATTCTGCGGATAAATGACTAATTTAGCCACTGAAACACAGTCATAAAACGGTTATTTTCGTTTTGGCTGTGGATAAAGTGGCAGTAGGCGGGAGGGAAACCCGCCTACTTTTTTACCGGCGCATAAGCCGGCCATGCCCTCCATAATCAAGATACAGGAGGGCAACGCCATCGGAAAATCCACACTGAAATGGAAACACCGAAAAAATACGGTGAGCCGGATTTCTATATCGGTTATCTCCGTGAACATCTTAAAGAACATCATTTCGATAAAGAGAACACACAGAAATTCATAGAGAACCGCGTCGATGACGCACTTGACACATACACCGTAGAGTTCGCATCAGGCAGACCGCCTTATATCTGCCATGAACTTGCGATGCGGACACTGCTTGAAAAGCTGTATGTCTCCCGCTTCGACATAATATATCAACTTATAGAAGAAGACTGCTGGCTGCGTCTTGCCCCGTCGGTATGGGAAGCGACGGCACTGCATTTCGCGGCAGACAAGACGATAAACGCTATACTTGACAAGTATGGCACGGACGGCGGTTTTCTTGAAAAGGAGGCTTACCCGGCGATGCGTCTGGAGCTTCTCGGCATCCTGAATGAGAAACTGGACGGCTATGAGTTATAACCGGCTTCAGACAATGCGTGACAACATCGAGGCGATACGGCTTGCCCTGCGCCTCGGTGTTGCAGGACGCTCGGCCCAGACTCCCGAAGAACGGGAGGTGCTGAGAAAGTACGCCGGATTCGGCGGTCTGAAATGTATCCTCAACGATGCAAACGAGCTGTCAGACGCTGCCAAGTGGAGCAAATCGGACATCGAGCTGTTCATGCCCACGGTTGAACTGCGCCGCCTTATCCACGACTATACAAAGGATGACAAGGAGTTCGCACGGTATATGGACTCGCTGAAAGCATCGGTGTTGACGGCGTTTTATACGCCGACACCCGTTGTGGACGCTCTTTCGGATGCTCTGAAATACTCCGGCGTTGAGGTAAAAAGTTTTCTGGAACCGTCCGCCGGACAGGGTGCCTTCATAGATTCTTTCCTGCGCAATGACCGTTACCCCGGTGCGGAAGTGCTGGCGTATGAGAAGGATTTGCTCACGGGCAAAATCCTGTCAGCCCTGCATCCGTCGATACTGACCCGTATAGAGGGATTCGAGAAGATTGAGCGCGACTTCGACGGCTATTTCGATGTGGCGGCCTCAAATATTCCTTTCGGGGATTTTGCGGTTGCAGACCCTGCGTATGCGGTGAGCAAGGAGATTGCCTACCGTCAGGCGACAAAGACGATTCACAATTATTTCTTTCTGAAGGCTCTCGACCAAGTGCGCGAGGGAGGTCTTGTAGCGTTTATCGCGTCGCAGGGTGTTATGAACGCCGCCAGTCCTTTCGTAAGAATGGAACTTGTGAAGCGTGCCGACCTTGTGGCGGCGCTGCGTCTGCCAAACAACACCTTCTCCGACAATGCCGGAACCGATGCGGGGTCTGACCTGATTATACTCCAGAAGCATACGGGAAAGAAAGCGTTATCGGCAGATGAGGAATTCTTCATTCAGTCGGTAGTTGACCGGGGTACGAAGGTGCCGGGCAACAAGTTTTTTCAGGCATTTCCGCAGAATGTTATATGCACGGATGCCAAAGTAGGCACAGACCAGTATGGCAAACCGGCAATCATCTATAAGCATGACGGGGGTGTTGACGGCATAGCCAATGATTTGCGGACTGCGCTCGATGACTCGTTGCATCTCCGTCTGAATCTCGAACTGTATAATTACAACGGAATAAAACCGCCTACGCCTGATCCTGTCAAGCCGACACCGTCATCTCCGACTCCAAAGCCGGAGGTAAAACCGGAGGCACCTGAGCAAAAGCCTGTCGCCGAAAAAATAGAGCAGAAAAACGAACCGTTGTTCAAACAGTATCAGGAAATGAAGAAGAAACATCCTGATGCAATCCTACTGTTCCGTGTCGGGGATTTCTATGAGATTTTCGGCGAAGACGCGGCACAGGCCTCGGAAATACTCGGCATTACTCTCACGCGCCGTCAGAATGGCGTTGACAGCCGGATTGAATTGGCAGGATTTCCCCATCATGCCCTCGATATGTATCTGCCCAAACTTGTGCGGGCAGGGAAACGTGTGGCAATATGTGAGCAGTTGAAAGACCCGAAGCTGACAAAGGCTGCCAGACAGAAAGCTGTTGAGACTGTTACACCGAATCAGGCGCCGAAGGCAGAGCCTAAGCCCGTAGAGTCTCCAAAATCAGAAGCTGCACATATCGAACCTACAAAGGAGGAGCCTAAGCACGAACCGGTCAAAGAAATAGAAACTGACGGCAGTCCGGATTATTCCGATAATCCAGACCCTCGCCTTTTCGCATACAATCTTTTTGGGGAGCTGGAGCCTATACAGAAAAAAAGCAACCGCCGCCAGTATAAAGAAAAACCTGAAGAAAAGACCGGGCCAGCACCCCGCAGTGAGTCCCAACCCGTAAAAGCACCGTCGTTCCGCAAACTCAGCGAGAAAGAACTGGAGTTATACGGTTCACTGAATTGGGATGACAATCCTCCTATCAACGGGTTTTACGAGGCCATGATGTCGATTGCCCACCGCCAGATGGAGGAAATGCGACTGGAGCGTGAATCGCAGGAGGCGGCACAGGCTGCCGGCATTGCTCCCGGAGAAACATACATCGAAAAGACCGAAGGCGATTTCATACCCGGTGGTCGCGTCCGTCAGCCGAAAGTCACGGCAATCCCCATAGAACCTAAAGGCCCGGAGCGCGATATGTCGCCCCGTCCTTTCTCGGAGGATATTCAGTTCTTCCACAAGAACGGCTCTATGGTGGTGCAGGACGGTATGGTCGGAGTCCTTTCGGATGTCCGCAAGACCGGCGCGACATTCAACCCTCTTGAAATGAAACCCGAACAGGAGAAACGCGCCATGCTTTACATAACCATATCGGAAACATACCAACAGCTTTATAATTATGAGGCGGAGACCCATGAGCCAAGCGAACATCTGCGCGAACACCTCAACCAGTATTATGATGAGTTTGTCGAAAGATACGGCAATCTGAACGACAAACGTAATGTCCGGTTCATCATGGGCGATGCAAACGGACGCGACGCGCTGGGTCTGGAGCGGAGCGAGAACGGCACGATTGTCAAGGCTGATATATTTGACCATCCCGTTTCCTTCTCCGTTGACGAAGTAACATCCGTCGATACTCCTATGGAGGCCCTTACCGCATCGCTCAACAAATACGGCGGTGTAAATCTCGAATATATGTCCTCGCTGGTGGATATGGATGAAGACGCTATGGTTGAAAATCTTAAAGGCCACATCTACTATAATCCCCTTGAGAGCAATTATGAGATAAAAGACCGCTTCATCGCCGGGAATGTCGTGGCAAAAGCGGAAGCGGTCAAGGCATGGATAGACCGTGAGGAAGAACGCATAAAGGGATTTCCGGGCTATGACGGCATCGAGCCGTTCATCGCCATGTCGCAAGATTCCCTCAAAGCATTGGAGGAAGCACGGCCCCGCCGCATCGAGTTCGACGAGCTGGATTTCAACTTCGGGGAGAGGTGGATTCCGGCAGAAATATACTCGGCTTATATGTCTGATTTCTACGAAACCGATGTGAGGATAGCCTATTCTTCCTCTATGGATGAATATTCGGCAGAAGCCTCCCGCAAGAACATGAAGATATGGGAGGAATTTTGTGTAAGGGGCTATTACCGTACTTACGACGGCATGAGCCTTCTCAGACACGCCCTGCACAATACCGTACCCGACATAAAGAAGTCAATCGGAAAGGATGATGACGGCCACGACATAAAGGTGCCGGACAGTGAGGCTATACAGCTTGCCAATACCAAGATTGATGAAATCCGCAACGGATTCTCGGAATGGCTGGAGGCTCAATCGCCGGAGTTCAAGGACCGTCTGGTAGAACTGTATAACGACAAGTTCAACTGTTTCGTGCGTCCGCAGTATGACGGAAGCCATCAGA
>URNY01000069.1 GCA_900549375.1 uncultured Bacteroidales bacterium
TCGGCGAGATGGACCCGGCCATCCTGGGCGCGCCCATCCCCATCGCCGGCATCGCCGGCGACCAGCAGGCCGCGCTTTTCGGCCAGCTGTGTGTGGATCCCGGCGATGTGAAAAACACTTACGGAACCGGCTGTTTCCTTCTGATGAACAGCGGCGAAAAGCCGATATATTCAAAAAACCGCCTGATCACAACCATGGCCTGGAAGATCGGCGACACCGTGAATTATGCTCTTGAAGGCTCCATCTTTGTGGGGGGATCGGTGGTGCAATGGCTCCGCGACAATCTCCATTGCATAAGCAGTTCGTCGGAAGTGGAGAAACTCGCGGCATCCGTTCCGGATACGGGAGGCGTCTATTTTGTGCCTGCGCTTACCGGTCTTGGCGCTCCTTACTGGGATCCTGACGCCAGAGGACTTATCACCGGCATAAGCCGGGGCACAACTGTGGCCCACATAGCGCGTGCCGCTCTCGACGGGATAGCATACCAGACTTATGACATTGTAAAAGCAATGGAGAGGGATGCCTCTATGCCCATACGCAAGCTGAAGGTGGACGGAGGCGCATCGCGCAACGACCTTCTGATGCAGTTCCAGAGCGATATACTATCGACCGACGTTCTCAGACCCAAGGTTACGGAGACCACGGCACTTGGCGCGGCATATCTGGCAGGCCTTGCCGTAGGATATTGGCCCGACATTCCGACTCTCCAGCGTCAGTGGCAGCTTGATGCCCGTTTCACTCCCACTGCCGATACCCAGCTGATGCGCACGAAGGTCGACGGCTGGCATGATGCCGTTCGCCGCGACCTTACGCCGGAACATTGACCGGGATTAATAACAATTGCTCTGAAATTCTAATATATATAGACATGAATGAACTCTCTTTGACCATACAATGTGTTTTCGAGTTTCTCGGAACCATGATAATGATACTCCTCGGCTGCGGCGTCGTGGCGTGTGTCTCGCTTCGCAAGTCGAAAGGGGAGGGTGGCGGCTGGGTGGTCGTGACATTCGCCTGGGGTCTCGCCGTGATGTGCGGCGTGCTTGTGGCCGGTCCTTTTACAGGCGCACATCTCAATCCTGCCGTCTCGATCGGTCTGGCAGCCGCGGGCAAGTTCCCGTGGAGCTTTGTAGTGCCATATGTTGTGGCGCAGGTGGCAGGCGCATATTGCGGAGCGATGCTTGTCTATGTGTTCTATAAAGACCATTTCGATGCCACGGAGGGAGCCGAGGCCAAACTCGGAGTTTTCTCCACGATTCCGGCGATACGCAACCATTGGCGCAATCTTATTTGCGAGATTGTGGGCACGTTTGTGCTGATTCTCGTGATTCTCTTTATCGGCGACAAGTCGAACGCGGCGGAGGTGGGTCTGGGATCTATCGGAGCCATTCCGGTAGCTCTCCTTGTAGTGGCGATAGGCATGTCGTTAGGGGGTACCACCGGATATGCCATCAATCCTGCACGAGACCTCGGCCCGCGTCTTGCACATCAGATGCTTCCTATAAAAGGGAAGGGTAAGAGCCAATGGGGCTACGCATGGGTTCCGATCGTGGGGCCGATTGCAGGCGCCGCTCTGGCTGCACTTGTATACTGGCTTGTGGTGAGAGCCTGCTGATGGTGGCTATGGCGGCATTGAAATGCCTGCACGCTACGGGTTTACGTCTGCGCGCTTCAGGTTTTTTAGCGAAAAGCGTCTGAAAGACAAAAGCCGCTAAACTTTGTTGGCATGTGTTAAAAACAGGATGATTCATAAAACATTAGCCGCCGGCGCGAGTTTTATGAACGATGAGAAAGCTATTATTATTAATGCCGGCGGCGATCATTTGCCTGCTGGTCGGCTGTTTCGCATCAACCGATCAGCAGGCTTCTGCATCCGACGCCGATTCACTGCCCGCGAATGTCTCGGCGGTGCCCGTCCGGGATACCGCGACAGAGACCTCTCCCTTCGAAAAGGCAGTGGAAATCATTAAGAAATACGAAACTCTGCACCAGCCGCGCCATTGGCCTTTAGTGGGTTATGGACACAAGGTGCTTCCGGGAGAGAAATTCAACCGACGGCAGGCGCTTTCAGAAAAGGAAGCGGATGTTTTGCTAAGAAAAGACCTTTTGAAAAATTGCGCGGTGTTCCGCGAATTCGGGGCCGACTCCCTGCTTCTGGGTGTTCTGGCCTATAACATAGGCTCGGGAGCCACGCTGCGCTCCTCTGTTGTGAAAAAACTGAGAGCCGGCAACCGTGATATCGGGGAGAGCTATAAGGCTCATTCGCGATACCGCGGGCGTGTGCATGCGCAGATACGCCAGCGGCGAATCGAGGAGTTCGATGCCCTATTTTCAGATGAGAGCATAATATCCGGAACAAGTAAAAGTTATAATACAAAGAAAAAGTCGTAAATGGTCAGATTAATTTTTTCCATATTGCTCTTCATACTCTCTCCCGTGGCGCTCATGCTTCCCGCCGGATGCGGGAAAAGCGGAGGGAATGCCGATGATCCGGTGGCCCTCGTGGAGTCCTCCGACTCATTGCCTCAGGGCGTGAAGAGTTTCGTAAGGGTCGTTGCGGAAAACGACACGGCAGGGTTCGCTAATCTTGTGAGCTATCCTTTGCCGCGCCCTTATCCTCTGCACGACATAGAGACGCCGGAACAGATGAAGAGCTATTACGATGTGCTTGTCGACGATTCGCTGCGCAATGCCGTGAAGAATGCCGGTCCCGACAAATGGGAGGAGTTCGGCTGGCGCGGCTGGACGATGAGCGGCGGCGATTATGTATGGATAGATGACTCTGTATATGATGTGGCTTATGTCTCGGGCCGCGAGCGCGTGATGCGCGACAGTCTCGCTTCGCTGGAAATGGAGAGTGTTGACCGCGAGATGCGTCAGGGCTGGCGACCGGAGGTTTGTCTGGTGCGCGCCGACAGTTCGGCTGTTTATCGCATCGATGTCCACAAGGAGGAGTCTGGCCAGAATATCTACCGCATGGCAATATACAAGACTGAACGCCGGAATGACTCTGTGGATGCCGACAGCCGGCGGCTCGGCGGACGTCCGGACCATACCCTCAAAGGCTATAAGGAGGTTGAAGGCACGGCCGGAACGCCCGTATACTATTTCACGGGAAAAGAGGGAAGCAAAGCCCTTTATCAGGCCGAAATGCCCGATGGCGGGATGTCCGGGATAGTATTCACTCTGCCCGACGGAAGTGTGGAGGAGGTGGAGGTCAGCCGTGCCTACTGGCTTGATCTCGTTCCGCGTCTGGCACGCGAGCATACCCTCAGACCCCATTCTCATCGCGACAGACATTGAGCGGCAAAGATGAAAAAACTTAAGGGACGATGCCTAAAAATCGCTCAAAGGGTTGCATGAAATGAAAAAAAGAATTATCTTTGCAGTCGCAACCGGGTCCTATCCCGAGTCAGCGATATAATCAAGGAAGGGTGGGTGAGTGGCTGAAACCACCAGTTTGCTAAACTGACGTAGGAGTTATCCTACCACGAGTTCGAATCTCGTCCCTTCCGCAAGACATACGCCAAGTGTTTGCACCGAACACTTGGCGTTGATTTTATAACAACATCAGAACACACTAAACACTTTCCAGATGAACATAGCAATCGTGGGTTCCGGTTATGTCGGGCTTGTTTCGGGCGCCTGTTTCGCAGAGATGGGCGTGAATGTGGTTTGCGTAGATATAGACCGCAATAAGATCGACCGGCTTAAAAGTGGAGAGATTCCTATTTATGAACCCGGACTCGAGGAGATGGTGAGACGCAATGCGGAGGCAGGCAGACTGCGCTTTTCCACCGATCTGGCTTCGGTGCTCGATGACGTGGAAGTGGTTTTTTCGGCAGTAGGCACGCCTCCGGATGAGGATGGCTCGGCAGACCTGCGTTATGTGCTCGACGTCGCGGGCACTTTCGGACGCAATCTGAAACGCTATACGTTGCTCGTGACAAAGTCAACTGTGCCTGTCGGCACGGCGCAGCTTGTCAAGGAGGCAGTACACCGTGAACTTGAGGCCCGCGGAGAGAATATACCATTCGATGTGGCCAGCAATCCGGAGTTTCTCAAGGAGGGAGCGGCCATCAAGGATTTCATGACTCCCGACAGGGTAGTCGTCGGCACCGAGAGCGAGCAGGCCCGAAAGGTTATGGCCCGTCTATACAAGCCATTCATGCTTTCGGGCGAGCGTATGATCTTTACCGATATCGCCTCGGCGGAGATGATAAAATATGCCGCCAATTCGATGCTCGCCACCCGCATTTCCTTTATGAACGACATCGCAAATCTATGCGAAATAGTGGGTGCCGATGTCAATATGGTGCGCAGGGGAATCGGTGCCGATTCCCGTATCGGCAAGAAATTCCTCTATCCGGGTTGCGGATATGGCGGGTCCTGTTTCCCGAAGGATGTGAAAGCACTTATACGTACCGCTTCAAAAGCCGGCTATGAGATGGAAGTGCTCAAAGCCGTAGAGAATGTGAACGAACGGCAGAAGTCGATTCTCTTCCGCAAACTTGCAACACATTTCGGCGGAGACCTGAAGGGACGCCGCGTGGCTCTGTGGGGGCTGGCATTCAAGCCTGAGACAGATGACATGCGCGAGGCTCCCTCGCTCGTGCTGATACGTATGCTTCTCGAAGCGGGAGCCGCCGTGAGCGTCTATGATCCTGTGGCTATGGATGAATGCCGCCGTCGGCTGGGTGATAGCGTGGAATATGCCCCGGGAATGTATGAGGCGCTGGTCGATGCCGACGCTCTGATGCTCGTAACCGAATGGAACCAGTTCCGCATGCCGTCGCTGCCGCTTATGCGCAAGGCCATGCGTACGCCACTTATCATAGATGGCCGCAATATCTATGACGCAGATTATCTGCGAGAACATGGATTTATCTATTATAAGATAGGCTGATTTGTTAATTTTGAATTTTGAATTAGGAATTGGGAATTTTTAAGGGGGAAAGGTGAGATATATGAAGAGATATGCGATTTTATTGGGGATAATTCTAATTGCGGCGTTTCCGTCAGCAGCTGCTGTTGAGGCTTGGAAACTGCATCCTGCCTTTGACGACAATCCGGTGAGGATAATTGATACGGCATCGGATACATGGTTTGTGGTTCATCAGCAATATTTCGACAGTTCTTCCGAACGATTCAAAAATCCGTCGCTCACTATTTTTCGCTATGAGAAGAATGCTCCGGAAAAGGGTATTCAGCCTTTATGCAGGAGCGTTGACGTTTATTCTCCTGTGATAAGGAGAGCGGATTATTTCCCGGAGCAAGATCTCCTTGCTATCGGTTATCCGAACGGAATGATAGAACTTCTTTATGGTGACGGCCGCATTGCCCGCATAGAAAGGCTGACGAAGAGCGATTATCCCGGAATAACGAATATCAATTCCTTTATGTGTGCACCAGGTTCGCAACGTCTGCTGGCAGCCACTGATTGCGGCTTTCTTGAAATTGACGCCTCTACCGGAATTCCCGGTGCACTTCATTTCTCTTCAAGGCCAATGTCGGCTGTATTTGATACCGGAACCCATCTTGTGGCCTTAACTCCGGAAGGAGTTCTTTCGGGCGCTTCCGGTGCAAAGCCGGATGCGTTGCTGCCTATTGCAGGAGGTGCTTCGGGATTGGCCATCATACCGCTGGAGGGGGGGCTGTTCGCATTTATTGACGGGACGGCGGGAGGGAATAACGCCCTTATGCTTGCCGAACCGCAGTCGGAGGGCTGGAAACTTTCGGAATTATGCCGCGACTATTTCTCCTCGCGGGCGCCGTCGCAGGCCGTGACCGGTTGCTATGAAGGGAACTTTACTTCAAATCGCGATGGAGTCTTCCTGTTTTCACCTTGGCGAGTGTGGCAGCTGAGTTATGGCTCGGGAAAACGTCCGGAAGTGTCGCAGGTGCAACTTGACTACGATATGTATGTGGTCGGATCATGGGATTTCAAGGAATTCTGGGGTTATAGCGACCGAGGCATGTTCGTACATCGGACGGCTTCCGCCTCGGGCTGGCACGATCTTGGAGAACCGTTGCGCCCGGCGGCTCCCATCACTTATCTCAGCAATTATATGGCATGGTCGTCACGTTACGGCCTGCTGATAATGAATCGGGAACCATATACAATGACTTCCGATTATTCACGCCGAAGACCGATGCTTCTTTCCGGCCTTCAGAAAGATAAATGGAATATTCATTCTCCGGTCTATACCCGGCCGCGCTGGATAACTGAAAATCCGTCGGTGGCCGACCGTTATGCCGGCGCTAAAAGCTGGTTTCCACAGGCAGATCCGACCGGCGTGACGCCCGATCCTCTTTTCCCGGATTATATCTGGAGCGGATCGATATGGGGTGGAGTTATGATGACCTCTCTTGCCGATATGGGTGCGAGCCACAGACGATTCGGGGCGGTAAATGATTACTTTGCCGATTTCCCGGGTTTCTACGGAATAGTGCCGGATCAGGAATGGGATACTTTCAGTGCCATGTCGGCAGTGAGCGCTGACCGCGACGGCAACCTATGGACCGCTTTTTTCAACCATCTCGGTCAGCGTCACGGAGGGAGCACCGCATCTTTACTCTTCTTTACAGCAGACGACCGCCGACGGATGATGCAGACGGAACCTTCGACAGGGGAGAAAGGGGAGACATGGCAAGAGATCGCACTTCCATATTATAATGCTCACGTCTTTTACGACAGAGTATTGGCACTTCGCCATGAATCACACCCTACTACTGTTGTAGCGTACATTTGCACGTATGACGGTTCGTTGATATTCCTCGATCATAAAGGGACGCTCAAGAATACCGCCGATGACAGGATTGTAGAGGTGAAACGCTTCTTATATCCCGAAGGCTTTGACACTCGTGTGAGCAGTGTCTATGATATAGTGGAAAATCCTCGGACAGGTGATCTGTTCCTCTCTACGGAAAACGGATGTGTCGTGATCCGAAGAGGTACGCGTCCGGAAGGGGATGCCATCAGAGTGGAACGGCCGATGATTCCATCAGCGGGGAAAGATCCGTTTCCCTCATTGTCGGGTGTCAACAAGATTGCCTTTGATCCTGAAGGCGGAATATGGATAGCCACCAATGAATCGGGAGTAGTGGGCCTGACACCCGATATGAAGAATGTAAAGGCCCGCTATCATACCGGCAATTCACCGCTTCCCTCCGATGAGGTCTATTCGCTTGCATGGAATGAGTCGGCCAATTCACTGATGATTTCCACCGCCGCAGGACTTGCTGAAGTGACACCGCGTTCAGGCGCGACAATCGGCTCGACAAAAGTAGAGGCGCTACCCCGCAGCATCGTTCCGGGATATAACGGGTCGGTGAAGCTTTTGAATGTCCCCTTCGGTGCTTCCGTTTGCGTCGAAGATAGTGAGGGGAATGCCGTAGCAGAACTTCCGCGGGGCTCATCGCCTGTTGTAGAATGGAATCTCTGCGACCGAAACGGCGCGAGAGTATCCCCGGGAGTTTATATGCTTATTGTCTCAGATGGGTCAGCTGTCCGGCTTCCCGTTCTCGAATAAACCGACTTTACGCATAACCGCATGATTCCAATCGATAGACTTCGGCCGGTGCCTTTCCCAAACAATATGGGTATGGTGAGGTATTTCATGGCCTTATGCGTGGTAGTGGCCCATTATTGTGAGCTTGCGGGATGGGATTATCATTTTCCGGTAGATTCCTACACAGCGGTAGGCGGTTTTTTCGCTTTGAGCGGTTTTCTTGTCTATGGCAGTTATGTAAGAAGACGCAGTCTGAAAGATTACATCAGAAGAAGAGGACGACGCATTCTGCCGCCTTATTTCGCAACTGTCCTTCTCTTCGCGTTTTTCCTTTCTTCAGTAAGTACTCTTTCTATTCCTGAGTATTTTACATCAGGCCATTTTTACCGTTATCTTGCCGCGAATCTTTCGTTTCTCAATTTTTTGGAGCCGACATTGCCCGGAGTTTTCGGAGATTCGACAATTCATGCCGTCAATGGCTCACTCTGGACGATGAAAGTCGAATGGTGTCTTTACCTGACTGTGCCCGCAGTGGTGTGGCTGATATGGAAACTACGGGCCAACGACAAGATTGTATTTGGCATCATCTACGTTTTATCGGCTGCTTATAGAGTAGGAATGCAGCATCTATATGAAATCACCGACAATGAAATCTATGATATACTCGGGCGGCAATTCATGGGACAGCTGATGTATTTTTATGCAGGTGTTTTACTTTATTTCATCCTCGATATATTTCTTAAACACCGATATCTTTTTGCCGGCGCCGCTCTTGCTATTGTATGTGTCGGCGATTATATCCCGGAATTCCGAATCACTCTTTATCCGGCGGTCGTGGCTGTTCTTGTATTGTTTGTATCTTTCACCGGAAAATGGGGCACGTGGGAAGGTAAACATGACAATATCTCCTACAATATCTATCTTGTGCATTTCCCTGTGATCCAACTATGTATTTATTGGGGTTTCACGCAAAGCATGGGCCCATTCCCGGGCTTTCTGGTGAGTCTGGGTATTACTGTAGCCGTAGCCGCTTTAATAAATGCTATTGCGAGTCGCGTAGGAGGGAGAAGTAGCGACGGAGCACGTCGTGGGCGGCGGTGAAGGAGGATTGCTCGTTGTTGAGGACGCGCATCTCCTTCTGTTCGAGCAGAGCGCGAATCTGCGGCATCCGGTAGAAGTTTTCGCGCAATTCTTCGTTGATGGTCTCGAACATCCAGTATTTGGCCTGTTCGTTGCGTTTGCGCTCGAAATAGCCTGATTTCTTCACGTATTCGAAATACCGATCTATCATATCCCAGACCTTGTCGATATTCAGCTCGTAATATCCGCTGTAGGTTACTACTTCCGGGCGCCATTTGCTGGGTGTTGGCGGGAAGAGATGGAGGGCGTTGCGGAACTGGGCGGCTGCGAGATTGGCGCGGTCGATGTTGTCGCCGTCGGCTTTGTTGATCACAATTCCATCGGCCATCTCCATAATTCCTCGTTTGATACCCTGAAGTTCATCTCCTGTTCCGGCGAGCTGGATGAGCAGGAAGAAGTCGACCATTGAATGGACAGCAGTCTCGCTCTGGCCCACTCCTACTGTTTCGACGAAGATGTTGTTGTATCCGGCCGCTTCGCAAAGCACTATGGTCTCTCTTGTTTTCCGGGCAACGCCTCCGAGAGAACCGGCTGAGGGGGAAGGCCGGATGAATGCAGAGGGATGTTGCGAGAGTTTTTCCATTCGCGTTTTGTCACCGAGGATACTGCCGCGTGTGCGCTCGCTGCTTGGATCTATGGCGAGCACGGCGAGTTTGCCGCCATCACGTAGCACATGGAGTCCGAAAACGTCGATGGATGTCGACTTACCGGCACCCGGCACACCCGTGATGCCTATGCGGCGCGAATTGCCCGAATAGGGAAGACATTTCTCAATCACTTCCTGGGCGAGAGCCTGATGACGGTCGGCTGTGCTTTCAATGAGCGTCACGGCCTGTCCGAGCATGCTGACGTTGCCTTTGAGAATGCCTTCGACAAACTCTGAAGCGGTAGGCAAAGGACGTCGTTTTGCGGGACGACGGTAGGGATTGACAACTGGCTGGGAGGTGACCCCGGAATTTACCTGAAGGCCTTTGTATTCGGTTGCGTTTTCGGGATGATCCATGGTATATAATTTTGAATGTGGAATTTTGAATGTGGAATTTTGAATTTTGAATAGGAGAGAGGGAAGGAGGGAATTTTGAATTGGGAGGCGAACTAAAGTTCGCTCACGCGACCGGCCGACGCCAATCTGAAATATATCATTCGGCGCCCTTGGGAGGCGTGACTTCGGCGAAGAAGGTTATGATGTGGCCGGAGGAATCAGAGTCATCAGAGCGATTGGAATCCTCGCGCTTACTTTTTAGCGCGGGAATAGGGATGGCCTTGACCGTTACGGGGATGCCCACGGTGCCGGGACCTTTCGTCTGCCGGGAGTTGAAGTAGAGGCTGAATGTCACAATGTCGCCGGGGCCGATGGTGTCCGAGGAGGCGATGACGCTCATTGATTTGTCGGCAGAGACGAGTATGAGGCGGACGGAATCCGGCGACTGGTTATAGCCATTGACGAAGAAATGGCGCGAGCGGCCATGAGGAATCTCCCCGCCGAACACTTTGTCTGCCGAGAGACGGAGCGGAGCGGGACCTTCCACAGGGTAAAGCGTTGTCAGCGATTCCGGCGTGCCGAGAACGTTGCCGCGGATACGGATTGTGGCCATGTCAAAGTCGCCGATATAAACCCGGATGGATTTGGCAAATTTGCCGGGGCGTCCCAGAGGATTATACGTAAAGGAGAAGCGTACCGTGTCGCCCGGCGCGATAGGATCCTCGGGGTATGCCACGCCTGTACATCCACAACTCGGACGGGCGCCGGTGATTACCACCGCTTCCGGGCCGGTGTTGACAAGGCGTACATGTCCCGTCTTTGGGCCGGCTTCCTCTTTCATAAGTCCGAAGTCGTATTCTTTTTCAAGCCATACAACATCGGCCTTTATCGATGATGCCATCGATAGCATGAGGATAAGTATGGGAAGAAACCGCCGCATTATTTATTTCTCTTTGTTGGGGTTTACCGTTCCGGAAATCTTGAGCACTTTCATTTTTTTGCTTCCGTTGCTCTTGATCTTGACGTTTTTAGAAAAACTGCCGACATATCCTTTGGGAAGGAATGTCACTTTTATTTTTCCTGATTTGCCGGGGGCAATGGGATTTTTGGGAAACTGAGGGCGTGTGCATCCGCAGTCGGCTGTAGCGCTGTCGATAATCAGCGGTGCGTTGCCGGTGTTGATGAATTCAAATTCGGTGGAAATCGATTTTGCATCTGCTGAAATGATGCCGAAATTGTGGGTTTCGGTCTTGAAGGTTATTATGGCGTTGCCGTTCGATTCGGTTTTTTTCCTGCGTGCTTCGGAAGGTATGGCAACCAGGAACATGAGCAGGAGGATAGGGATAAGACGTTTGATCGACATGTTTAAAAGTTTTGATGTTACAAAATTAACAAAAAAACGGGAAGAAAGGCTTAAAAACGCTGTTGAATGCACTGTGAAAGCGCCGCTGAAGTGGCTACACGCAACCAATACACCGAAATTTTAAGGGATCGAGTCAAATCAGGTTTTGGAGCGGAGGCGAGGCGGAAGAGCTTTTTTATAGCGTAGGTATTGGGCGCGGTGTATGGAGTCGGTGCGGCGCAATTCGGCTGCGTGTATGGAAAATTTCCGGGCTGTTGCGGAATTCTGTCGGGCGGCGATAGAATCGAGCAATGCTGCGAGTTCGCGGCGCACGCTGAAGATGGTGTCGGCATTGGTGACGGCAACGAAGCTGCGGGGATCATCGCCCATAAGCGAGTCGGCAGACATGGCGAGTCGGCTTGCTGTGGCAATGTCGCCTGCGCGGAGCATCTCCCGGGAAGCGAGGATGAGCGATGCCCGCTGGCTGCTGATATGGAGCGCAGGGATGGCGTCCATATAGACATGACGACCGGCATCGTTGGGGGCCTGAAGTTTGGCAAGCCCACGCAGATATTCCTGTCGGCGCTGCGATGTTTCCATATCTCCGAGTCGCAGTGTCAGCAATGCGGTGGAGAAGAGCGAGTCGAGACCGATTGCGGAGGAGCGGGGAAGCGACCGTTGCCAGTATACGGGCCTGGGATTAGGCGACGCGGCATTGGAGACGAGAAAGTTGAAGAGCATCAATCTTCCGAAATCGAGGTTGTCGCCTTTGCCCGATTTGGAAAGGTTTGACAGAGGATAGGTAATATTCTGATTGCCAGTGGCGCCGGATGCGGCAAACGAAGGAAAGGTTACATTGCGCACTCCTATCGGTTTCCCTCCCGACATGCCGAGCAACCGCAGCATTTCGCCGGCATCGGCCACTGAATCTGCCGGAGCCTTAGAGTCGATGCGGGGAAAGAGCAGGGCGTTATATAATATCCATTCGGGCCGGAGTATGGAAGGCAACGCCGCGGCTCCATCCCAATCTTTCATCAGCGCGGCGGAATATTGCGGAATTGAAAGATAAGCGAGGTTGACAACGCGCACGTCCTTGCGAATGCCTTCCACCTCAGAGACGTACCATAGTGGGAAAGTGCCATTGTCGCCGTTGACGAAGAGGATAGCGTCGGGTTCGAGAGAGTTGAGGGTATTTGCGGCGAGTCGTGAGGCCGCGCGGCGTCCGGAACGGTCATGGTCGTCGAAATTCTCGCAAGCCATCCAGATCACGGTGAAGAGCGGGATAATTGCAGCAATCGGAGCATATCGGCGGCCACCGCGCATAAGAGCCAAAGCGCCGAAACCGATCCAGGCGGCAAAAGCGAAATAGGAGCCGAGGAAAGAATAATCGCGTTCGCGAGGCTCTCCGGGGGCCTGATTCAGATAAACCACAATCGCGAGCCCTGTCATTACGAAGAGCATGAACACTACGACACAGGTCTTACGCCCGCGCTTGCCGGCGCGGAGAAGCCAGACGATGCCGATGATTCCGAGAATAAGCGGCAACATGAAATAGCGGTTGCGCCCCTTGTTGTCGGCTCCGAGTTCGTCGGGAAGGTCTTCTTCGGCGCCGAGCATGGCGTTGTCGATCAGCGGGAAACCGGTGATGAAATTTCCATGTTCCACTTCTCCGGTGGAATGTACATCGTTCTGGCGTCCCGAGAAATTCCAAAGGAGATAGCGGAAATACATGTAGCCGGTCTGATAGGTAAGGAACATCCGGAGAGACTGCGCGTATGTGGGTCGCCGGGATGTCTTGACGGGCCGTCGGCCGGAAGCATCAAGACGTGTTACGAACTGTCCTGTGGAATCCACAGCTTCCGTGACCGGGACGCTGACCATATTTTCGTGTGTCATGCCTGCCCAGTCGGAGAAACTTTGCATGTCGGCTTTGTCGCGGCTCGTGATGCGGGGGAACCACATGTCGAGTTCCGGAGTGGTGACGGGCTTCACGTTATAGCCTTTCACCACGTAGGCATCTCTTCCGGCCTGCAGGAGGCGGCTGTTCTCGGCAGAATCTGAAGCGGTGAGTGTCCTGTAGGGATCGCCAAGCCGTGCGCCGGGTAGAAGGCGGGCGCGAATCTGATGGCCTCTCCGCATTGCTATGCGGCGATAGACCGGCACAGAATCTCCGTCGGGAAATTCCTCGATCAGAATATTGCGGCTCAGAGGAGTGTGGCCCCTCAATAACGGAGCGCCTCCGTATTGTTCACGTGCCTGATAGGAGGCGAAAGAGAAAGGATCGCCGGGGAAGCTCGGATTGGCGGGCGAGGGTATGTCGCCGCGGATCGGTATGATGGCATATGCGGAATATCCGGCAAGAAGCATCGCAAGCATCCACATGCATAAGTTGAGTCGGCGCGGAGTGAAGTCGTGCCCCCGCACTAACAGAAGCGATACTATAGCCGAGACAGCCGCTCCTGCTGCGAAATTGCTCGAGAAGATGAAGATTCCTGAGAGAAAAATTGCGGGGAAAACGGCGGCTGCCACTGCTCCGCGATTCGAGGAACGGGCGGTGACTGTGAGTGCCAGTAGCAAAGCCACACCGAGCGATATCACATAGGCGGCCACACCCCATAGATAGGGAAACCCGAGTGTGTTGACTGCGAAGAGCTCAAACTCCGCCGCTAAAGAGATGGTCGAAGGTATCATGCCGGCGAGCACACAACCTACTGCCAGCAGCGAGAGCAGGAAAAGCAAAAGGATACCGCGGAATGAGCGAACTCCGCGCTTGATTGCCCAGACCATAGCCAAGGCAGGTATGCACAAGAGGTTGAGGAGGTGTATTCCGATAGAGAGTCCGAAGAGATAGGCAATGAGGACGAGAAGGCGTGAGGATCGATTCCGATCGGCGCAGAAAGCCCATTTCACCATCAGCCAGACGCAGAGTGCCGTCATGAACACAGACATGGCATAAACTTCGGCCTCGACGGCGGAATACCATGTAGAGTCGCACCATCCGAACGCGAGGCCGGCAGTGGCTGCGGCAACGGCCCGGGTCGAGCGTGCCCACGGGCGGCGCGGCAGCGCGTCGA
>URNY01000070.1 GCA_900549375.1 uncultured Bacteroidales bacterium
ACCACCGCCGACCTGTTCGACGGCTTCGACACGATTACCGAAAAGGAAATCGCCAACGGTGCTATCGCCGAAGCCGAGGGCAACTACATGAAGTTCACCGACGCGATTACTCCGGCTAATGCCGTTGACATCGCCAAGGAGATTCTGTTCTCCCTCGACCCGCGCCTCCGCTCACAAGACCTCTATCTCTACTGTTCGCAGGACTTCGTCGACAAGTACAACGAAGGCTACCTGCTCACTCACGGCGGCATACCGTACAACACGCAGTACGGACAGCAAGCCGTTGAAGGCTCTAACGGCAAGCTGAAATTTTGCCCCCTCTACAATAAGGCAGGCTCAAAGTTCATGCACGTTACCACCAAGGCAAATATGCTCGTCGGTTACGACCAGATGGGCGACGTGGAAAACGTGATGGTGAAAGAGTATGCACCCTTCATCCTCTCGTACATCGCCACTATGTTCTTCGGTGTGCAGTTTGAAACGCTCGACAAACGCCGTTTCAAAACCATTGAAATAACCGTCTAATTCTCCGCTACTATGGCAAATAAATGTACATCTATACAGAAATCGCTCGGTTGGTGCCAAGGCACTCCCGAGCTTCCCGGTGTGAAACGCCGTATCTACTACCTCGCCAAGAGCGAAATTGTGGCGTTCCCACAACTCCCTCGTGATGAACTCGGTCGTGCCACTTCCGCTACCCTTGCCGGTGACTTCACACTCGCCGCTGATGTCAAGTGGAAGTATATCGACATCCTTCCCGACAAGTCGCAGCTTACCTCCGAGGCGCAGGGCGAACTGCCCTCGCAGACGCAGCTCAACAAGCTCACTGCCGTTCACCCAGGTGTCGGTGCTGATGCGTCAGCAGCTGCTGCCTACATCAACAACACCGACAATGTGTTTGTCGTGGAAGATATGAAAGGCAATCACCGCGTCCTCGGTAACGACAAGTGGAACACGAAAGCCACTGTCGCACAGGATTTGGGTCAGGGTGCCACCGGCACAACCTCGACCACAATCTCCGTCGAGGCTACCGACGAAGTGCCTGCACCATTCTATGTCGGCAACCTCGAAACCGAGGACGGCGATATTGACTGCTCCGCTACCGGCACAGTCAAGAAAGCGTAACGGCCCATTCTCCACATAACCCTATGGATAGAGCCGTCAGGAAAGGAGCTGTATCGTTGGACGAGATGTTGAACAACATCGAAGTGCCTTCGCTCGATGTTCCCGACCTCGACGGCTCTTTTGTTCCCACAGGAGAAGCAAAAGACTTGTTCGCCGAGAAAAAACGTGCAGCATGGAAAGACGTGCAGCAAGCCGAGGCTCGTTGCGACTTCGCTCCTAACAAGGTGCGAATTTCCTACCGCAATCCTCAGTTTGGCATTATCTCACTATGGAAAAAGTCGGTCTACGGCAGAACCTTGACCGACATTAAAGGCGACCCTGAAATGGTCGAAAAATTTGCCGAGGGCATGAACACCCTAATCCGGCAAATTCTCGGTCACTCGCTCGCCAATGGCGACTGGTGCATCGTTACCTCGCCAAAGCGTCGCCACAAGACCCGGAATTTCGCATCGCTTATTTCCACTCGTCTTGCTGAATTGCTCGGCATACCGTTTTACGAAGACCTTGCCGAGTGCCACTCCAAGCATCGTGTCGGGGCTGTCTTTACCTTTGGCAAGACACCGCCCACAGAAAGTAATATTATCGTTTTTGACGATTTCGTTACCACCGGCGCCACGATGATTTCAATGCGAGAGCTGCTGATGTCACTCGGCAAAAATCTCGTGTTCTTCACCGGAATAAACAATAAGCTATAACTCAATAGAATAAAGAACGTGTCGGCGAAGCCAATGTCCTTCTTCTAATGCCGGATGTTCAAACTCTCCGACTTTACTCATCCCGATTTTATTCATTACTCTTTCAGACGGCGCATTTACAACAGCCGTGAAAGAGTACAATTTTTTCATCCCTATTGTTCTTGCAAAATTCAAAACTGCGCTTGCTGCTTCTGTTGCGTAACCATTGTTCCAATATCGCTTGTCAAGTCGCCAACCGATTTCAGTTTCGCCTTTGATTTCAGAATCAAAGCCTATTTCATGTAAACCTACATAGCCTATAAACTTGCCGGTTGACTTCAACTGTACAGCAAAAAGCCCGTATCCTTTCGTATTCATCTCACTTATAATTCGATGTGCGAAGTTGTCGCTGGTCTCTTTGCTTAAAGTATTCGGGAAATATTTCATCACCGATGCATCGCCATTCATCTCTGCAAATGGTAATAAATCGCTATAACGCCACTCACGCAAAATAAGTCGTTCTGTTTCTATGCTCTCTATCATACTGCAAAATTACACATTTTCCGTCTTTTAGAGAGTAAAGTCCTCAGTATAATTTTGTGGCAGATAAAATTATATGCCATTATGGACCACAAATTTACCGAACTCATAAAGCAATGGCTTGAAACACCCGAAGCGGAGCGCGACTACTCCGTTGGCGCTCTTTACATTTTGAAACTCTCCGGCAATCAAATCATGTATCGCAACATCGTTGCTCAACTTGACCGCCGCCACGATGTGGTGGAGTATCAGCTTCAGAAATACTACAATTTCCGCGTTCAAGCCCTCACTCATGCGCAAGTCGAGGAAATGGCCGAACAGGTAGAAACCATCGTGGCCGAACATATTCCGCTTGCCGCAGAAGCCGACAAGCAACCGCAGAAAGGTAAGCGAGCCGACCACGACTCTCTGCCTGACGACATCAAGGCGAAGTATGTTGAGAACCTTTCACTTCTCCAACGTATGCGTGAGCTGCATCTGCGCCTCCGCTCGCTGTCGCTTGAAAACGCGACCTGCCCGGACTCCGAGCGTTATCCGTTCCTTAAAGAACTGATAGCCCTCGACAAGAAACTTCATGCCAACTGGCAGACTTACGACCACTATGTAGCCCCCGGCTCCGAGGCCTCGCCCTCGCGATCTGCAAAAGCCAAACGCTCCGCCGCCGGTAGCAAGAAGTCTGCAAAGAAATGAAAAGGACTGCCAACATTGACCAAATCCTTCGTCCGTTGAAAGAGACGCCGTTTCAGGCTTACCTTTCAAATGCCGTGCAGGTGGCCGACATCCTCGAATGGATTTTAGGCCAAGTCGGTGTGGCCGAAGTCTGGCAGACTTCTTTCTCCATTTCCGAGGAATTTCTTCGCCGACTCTTTTTCATCACAAAGGATAAGCGCGTGAGTCGGATTAACCTTGTGCTCGACCACAAGGCTACCAACAAGACGCTCAAACTTTGGGCGTTCATCACCCAAGTTATCGAGCGCACCTATCTTGCTGACAATCACAGCAAGATTTTGTTGGTAAAATCCGAGGACGGAGATACTGTTTCGGTCATTACCTCACAGAACTTGACCCGTGGCAACCGCCACGAGTCGGCGTTCATCTCCACCGACCCGGCGATCTTCGCCACACTCAAAGCGCAGGTCGATGATTTAATCACAAACCATTCAGTGCCTCTCCATGACTTATTCCGAGACCGAATTACAGCAGATTGAGAAGTTTGCCTCAATCTACTTGAAAATTTCCGACATCGCCGTAATACTTGATATTCCGGCTGATGTGCTGCGTTCGGACATTGCCGACCGCACAACAGACGTGTCGAAAGCCTACCGACGTGGCAAAGCAGCCTCTAAGGTCAAGCTACATTCCCAAGAAATGATGCTTGCACAGGTAGGCTCTCCACTTGCCATTGAAAACACCCACCGAAACCTGCTCGATATGGAAGACGACGAGTAAACTCTTACCTATATGTCATATCCCAACGCCATAGAAGTTTGCCGCGCAGAACTCTTTACCAAAGAGATTGAACTCCGCGACCGTTATCCACAAGCCCTTGTGGATAAGGTTTTGCGTGTCCGCGAAATGTATAACTGGTTTATCGCCAACCCCGACGGCACAGACCGCGAGTTTGTCGCCGAGGTCTGCCAACGCCACGGCATACACCGCACGACGGCCTATTCCGACCTTGCCGTGGTGAAGTCGCTGCTCCCGATGCTCGGCAGCGCATCGCGCGATTTCCACCGTTGGCGCACAAATGAAATGCTGATGAACACCTACAAAATGGCGGAGAAGCGTAAGGACACTAAGACAATGGAACGAGCGGCAACCGCCTACGGCAAGCTCAACCGCGTTGACCTTGAAGACGAACAGGCTATACCGTTCGACCAAATCATGGTGCAACCATTCACGGCTACCGATGATCCGCGTGTCCTCGGCATCGAGCCTATTCCCAATCTCGCAGATAAAATCTCTGCGATGATTGAGAAATACCGCCGCGAAACCATCGACATTCAAGATGTCGAGTTCGAGGAAGTCGACCTCGAATTTGAAAATCTATTCCCCGATAAACAACAGGAAACCGACACAGACATAGACGATGAGTGAGAAACGCATATATTTCAACAAGCCCCAACGCCTGACGCAGCTAATCGGTGCAAACACCACCGTTATCGTCGCGGGGCGACGCACCGGCAAAACGGACAGCATAGCTGCTCCGTTTGTTCTGCGCAATATGCAGCGTATGCCCGGCTCGACAGGCGGCTTCGTCGTGCCGACCTTCAAGCATGGATTGACTAACACAATCCCCGGCTTGCTCGCCGCATGGAAGCGCTGGGGCTTCATCGAGGGACTGCACTATGTCGTGGGCCGTAAGCCCCCGAAGTCGTTCCGGCAACCTATCATCGACCCGAAAGATTATGAACATGTCATATCTTTCTACAATGGCTCTGTGGCCATCATAATCTCGCAGGACAGGCCCGGCTCGTCTAACTCGCTGACCTTGTCGTGGCTGCTCGTCGATGAAGCGAAATTTATTGACTACGCCAAACTCAAAGACGAAACGCTCCCGGCCAACGGCGGCATAAAGTCGCACTTTGGCAAGCACTCCTTCAATCACTCAATTATGATTTTGAGCGATATGCCGCAGACCCAAAAGGGCAGTTGGTTCCTGCATTACCGCGACAAGATGGACGTGGATCTTATCAGAACGATTGAGGCCACGGTCTATGAGATATGGCGCACCAAAGAGCGCATACGCGCCCTCAACGCCAAAGGCGAGGCCGTGCCGCCATATCTCAAAGGCTACCTGCGCCGCCTTGACCGCGACCTCAATAAGATGCGCTCCGTTGCGGTCTACTACCGCGAGTATTCCTCAATCGAGAACTTGCAGCTTCTCGGTGAGAACTATATTAAGCAAATGAAGCGCGACCTTACACCTTTGACCTTCCAAACCTCTATTCTTTGTCAGAGGATCGGAATTGCAAAGGACGGCTTCTACTCGTCTATGCGCGAGGGGCACAAGTACGATGCCAACGATAATCAGTACCTCGATACTCTCGGATATGATTATGACTTCTCGACGCTCGATGCTCGCGCCGACAAGGACGTTGACCCCGACGCCCCCATCTGCATCGGCATGGACTACAACGCCAACATCAACTGGATTGTCGCCGGTCAACCACGCGACCGCCGACTCAATGTAATCAAATCCTTCTACGTCAAGTTCGAGCGTAAAATCCCGGCACTCGTCCAAGACTTCTGTCGCTATTATGCGGAGCACCGAAACAAGACCGTGGTCTACTATTTCGATGCAACCGCTCTCGGCTCAAACTATGCCGTCAACGAGCAGGATTTCCGTTGGGTGGTAGTCCATGAGTTCGAGCGGCAGGGCTGGCGAGTGGAGGCCGTGTACCTCGGCAACCCCATGCGCCACGATGAAAAGTACCTGCTCATCAACCAGGGCTTCGCAGGTAAGCAACGCCTCATGCCGTTCTTCAACCGCTCCAACAACGAAGACCTTATCCTCGCCGTCCAGTCAGCCGGTGTAAGCCGCGGACGCAACGGCTTCCACAAAGACAAGTCCGGTGAGAAACTTGCCGAGTCCGAAGAAGACCTGCTCGAACACCGCACCGACGGCACCGACGCTTTCGATACCCTCTACATCGGCTGCGAAAAATTTCCTTATCACGACTCGTTTTCGCTATCCACATCAGGGGTGATTTGATGTTGAAAAGCACATGATTTTCAGCGGCATAATATATGCCGAAATCCTTGCCTATGTCAAGGATTTTTCGTAATTTTGTGCTTAGAAAACAACATCAAAATCTGCTCCCTATGTCAGTAAAAATCTACGTCGTTGACGACCCCATTCTTATAAGTTTTATCGAGGACAACGACCTCGACGGCTTCAAGGAATACCTTGACTCCGACGATACTCTCTTGTTCGGCGAACCTGAAACATTCGAGACAGAGGCCGAAGCCCTCGCGTTCTGCTCCGGCATCGGCCACGGTGTCGATGAACGCGCCCCGGTAGAGCGTTTTCCGCTCCGTTCTTCCGAGCCCGAAGACCTCCCGTTCATCGAGGCCATCGAGAACTATTGACCCCTCTCCATACGTTTTTTAACCTCGGTGTGCTTGATTTTCGCACACTGAGGTTATTATCTTTGTCTCGGATTGCAACAGTCTCAATTTTTTTCGCTAACTTTGCAATCTAAACGCGCCCGCTGACGAAAGACCAATCAATGTAAGTAACAACTTATATACAACATATTAAGGAACTTCCTTGTAGACGCTTAAAGGTTTGGTCGCCTGTCAGCCTACTCGGAAGTTCTTTGAGCATTTACAATGCTGTGAGCAGGAAGACCAAGACATATAATATTCCAGATGCGGTTGTAGAAACAATCGCATGTGAGCGCAGGTCTCCATACGGCATTCGCTCTTACGTTAGTCTATTTAGTAGTGCCGGTATCGGTTGTTATGGCTTTAAGGAATTAGGCTATAACTGTATCGCCACCGTTGAGCTTCTTGAAAAACGTTTGAAGATTCAGAGGTATAACAACAAATGTCTCCTTGATTCTGGATATATTTGTGGCGATATGACCTTGCAGGAAACCAAAGATAAAATATTCAGGGAACTCACGGTTTGGAAAGATTGTTTTGGTGTTGCTGATTTAGATGTTTTAATCGCGACTCCTCCGTGTCAGGGAATGTCTGTTGCCAATCATAAGAAAGGTGATGAACTAAAACGTAATTCTCTCGTGGTAGAATCAATTAAAATTACGCGCGAAGTATTACCTAAATTCTTTGTTTTTGAAAATGTAAGAGCTTTCCTCAATTCCATTTGTACTGACATTGATGGCGTTGACAAGTCCATTTATGAAGCTATTACATTCAATCTCGGGGGGCACTACAATATTCTTTTCAAAGTCATTAATTTCAAAGATTATGGCTGTCCCTCAAGCAGGACAAGGACTTTGGTTATAGGTGTTCGTAAGGATATAGTCGATATTACTCCTAACGATATTTTCCCCTCTCAGTCGCCCGAAAAAACTTTGAGAGAGACTATTGGACACCTCCCCAGTCTAAAAACGATGGGCGAAATATGGGACGAGGACATATATCATAATTTCAGATCCTACGCTCCCCACATGGAGGCTTGGATTTCTGAAATTAAGGAGGGTCAATCCGCTTTCGATAATGATGATATTTCCAGAATACCACATACCGTCAGAGATGGCGTTATAGTCTATAACGCACAAAAGAACGGTGATAAATATACCCGTCAACGTTGGGACAAGGTGGCTCCATGTATTCACACTCGGAATGATATTATGGCGAGCCAAAATACCGTTCATCCATCGGATAATCGAGTATTTAGTATTCGAGAAGTAATGCTGATGATGTCAGTTCCTCAGTCTTTCCAATGGTCGGATATTCCCTTTGATGTGTTAAACGCCATGACATTAAAGGAGAAAAAAGCCTTTTTGAAAAAGGAGGAAATGAATATCCGTCAAAATCTTGGTGAGGCAGTTCCGACAATTATTTTTAGGCAGATTGCTTCCAAAATTCGTAAGTCTTTAGATAGTTCATCCTTTTCTAATGCGGATGCTTCAACATACGTTAGGGACAACAATTTAAGTACTCAAGAAAGTATAATATCTTTCTTGGGACGCACAAATTATGATTTCTCTCGCATTTCTCGAATCGTCGAAATGGCTAATTCCGAGAGGGATAATACCGCTGCATATTACACACGTCAGGATGTTTGCTTCGCAATAGTCAATAATCTGCCTGACGCAAAAAACTTTTCTAACCTCACAATTTTAGAGCCGTCTATCGGTGTAGGCAATTTCTTGCCTTCATTGATAGAAAAGTACTCATCCGTTACTAATGTTGAAATTGATGTTGTCGATATAAATCCTGCCTCTATTGAAATTCTCCAAGAAATGCTCCGGCATATTTCTATACCTGAGAATTTCCATGTCAATTTTATCAATGCGGATACTCTTATTCATCGTTTTGATAAAAAATATGATATTGTAATCGGCAATCCTCCTTATATGAAGCTGACAAAAGATAAATCTTTATCATCTATTTATAAGGCCTCAGCAAGAAATAAGGAAACCAATAATTTATTCGCTTTCTTTATCGAGAAAGCCCTTTCATTGGGCCGGTTTGTATCTCTTATTGTACCTAAGAGCCTAATCAATGCACCGGAATATAATGTCACTCGGCAACAGATGTCTCAGTTTGCCATTACGCATTTTATCGATTTCGGAGAGAAAGCATTCAAGGGTGTTAAAATAGAGACTGTTTCATTTACCATTGATACCGATAAAAAGCCTTCCGATGTAATAGTCTACTCTTACATCAATAACACTGTACGCAAGATTAGACAATCATATATAACGGACACACGTTTCCCGTATTGGTTAATATACCGTGATATGGATTTTGATACGGTGGCTGATTCGATGCAATTAGGTATATTCAGAGCCTATCGAGACCGCGTTATAACAAAACGCGTTACAAAATCACAAGGCTACATAAGAGTTCTCAAATCTCGAAATATCGGCAATAATGAGGTGGTTAATATTGAAGGATATGATTGTTTCATTGATGATGCTTCGGCTTATGACGTAGGAAAATTCCTTAACCATACCGAGTGTGTCTTATTGCCCAATCTCACATACAATCCAAGAGCATGTTTTATGCCAAAAGATTGTATTGCCGATGGCTCAGTTGCTATCCTTACGCTGATAGACCCAACGCTTAAAATAAGCACCGATGACCTCGCATTTTATGCGACTGATAAATTCGCCAAATTCTACATGACAGCGCGAAACCTCGGTTCCCGGTCATTAAACATAGATAACAATTCTGTTTTCTTCTTCGGAAAACTTAATACACAGACGGAATGAGAGAATCCATAAATAAGTTCCTGTGTCAGTTTGACCTTGATGTTCGCAAGTCTGGCGATGCCCGATTCGCTGATCAAAAATGCACACCTGATGTAGTTTGTTTTATAGCTGACTGCATTTTGAATATCGTTAAGCCTGACCATACTTTTACCGTCAGCGACATATGGGATTCACAATATTTCATCAAAAATGCTGTTGCCGTTTTTGGGAAGCCTATACCGACCAATCCAACAGCAAGGCATGAATACGATAAATTTATTCAGCAACCACTCAGGCTTTTGGGATATGCGCACGTGTTGAATATTACCAAATCGGGTAGCGCCAACGTCTACTCGATAGCTGATGAGGATATGCTCGACTATATCTCACGTCGTGAGCGCAATACATTCAATTTCTTGTATTGCTATTTCCGCAAGGTGATGGAAGATAGTGGTATGTGGAAATATTTCCAGGAGTTCATAGACAAGTCCGCTCAGGGAGATATATCCAAATCTGACTATATGTTCTTGCGTGATAAATTTATTCGATTTATGATTGGCAACACCAACATAAATACCGCCGTCGAAGTACGAAGAATATTTCCCAAGATACTCAATATCTTTGCCGTTGACAATAACATCTGCGGCTCTGAAAGAGGGACGCTTTCAAAATATCCTTTTACTTTCTCCGACCTTATGTATAATCGTAAGAACTGGAGGGATTTCAACAAGGACAAGTCGATGACAAGACAAGAAGCCGCAGAAGGGGCCATTGACACCCAACAAGAAGCGTTCAGTAAGTATTATGTTGACAAGGCCATTGCTCTCATTCGTAAAATTCACCACGAGAGTGAAGTTCATGACCAATGGGGTAACGGTCCTGCGACACAGGTACACCATATTTTCCCACGTTCGCAATTTCCTCAAATTGCTCATTATGTGGAAAATCTCATCCTCCTTACCGCAACCCAACATAACACCAAAGCACATCCTAACAACAATACCCAAGTCGTTGACCAGGACTATCAGTTAGTGCTTCTTCTTGCAAAGTCAGAAACCATCGAGAAATCCTTGAAATTAGTAGGAGAAAAATACTACCGTAAGGAGTCATTTATATATGTGATTAACACTGGCCTTAATCAGGAAATAAGTGTTAAACTTTCTTTTAATGAAATCCGTTCACTTCTCATTCAACTCTATAACGCAGCTTAAATAATGTTTTTGGTCGACCCTCCTCTATATTTCACTATTGACTCCTGGCCTAAGTTGCGAGAATTAAATACTACTGGGACAAGAGATAAGGGTGTCTATATTGCTCCTACAGGCCAAACATTTTATTTTAAAACTTCTATAAAGCAAGGTAAAAAAGATTATCCTTGCGAGTTTTGGTCTGAAATAGCGGCTTCTATTTTGGGGTTTCATCTTGGTCTTCCTGTTTTACATTATCATATTGCCAGTTGCAATGATAAAATTGGATGTATTTCCCAAAATATGATTGACCTAAAAACTGAAGAACTTATTGAGGGTGTCAATCTCATTATACAATTTGAACCAAACTTCCGCGAAGATTGCAGAACCAATCATCATTTTTATATGATTGAAAATGCTCTTAAATTAGTCGGCTTGATTGAATATAGGCGTATCGCTGTTGAGATGGTTCTATTTGATTGCATTATTGGTAATACCGATAGACATTCAGAGAATTGGGCACTAATACGAAATAAAGTCGGAGAATCCTATTATTCCGAACTTAAAAAGAAAAACCTATTTTTACGAATAAAAGAATACTGGAACTTTCATAGAGAGTTTGGCATCAAATTTTTAAAAGTTCCGAAAGTTTTAGCATTCATCCGACACCGATTTGCTCCCTTTTATGATAATGGCAGCAGTCTTGGTCGTGAGCTTTCCGAAGACAGGATTAAACTTCTTTTAGATGATGATGATGCCTTTGAAAAGTTTTTTTGCAATGGAAAATCCGACATAATCGTTGATGGAACAAAGAAATCTTTCTTGGAGACCATTGATTATTTACTCATTAATTTCCCAGATGAATGCAGACACTTTATCTCGAAGCACTTATCCCGGTACAATAAAGACCAGTTAATTTCGTTAATTAATAATATGGATGCCAATTATCCCAAAAATGGATTTGATTACGGTCGCATTTCGAACAATCGTAAGCTTTTCATTGTTAAGTTGATTGACAGCCGCATATCGTTTATTTTTCGGAAAGTTCAAGAGTATGGCCACCAGATATGATTTCACCCGCATTGCCTTAATGTGGCGTCCTGAAAAAGGGCATCGCCGCATTTGTATTGGCATACTCTCTGTCCCCAAAAATGAAAAGGGTCTTTCTTTTGCATATGATGAAAAAGGCATCGAAGCAGCCAAAGCTATCGATCCGAGTTTCGCTGGATACCCGGGGTTGCCTTTATCTTCCCATTCTCTTTCTTCCACGCAAATATCAGAGGTATTTTTTGGTCGTTTGATTAATAATACCCGTAATGATGTAGAGGATTTTTATAATTTTTGGTTAGTAGACAAGTCTAAGGTTAACGACCCATTATATATTCTTGCTCAAACTCAAGGATTATCCGCATCTGATATGTTTGAGTTTGTACCTCAATACTTTCAGTCGCACAAACCATCTTTTATTACGGACATTGCAGGAATTTCAAAATATGATTTCGATTTATCCCAATTAACGGTTGGAGATATACTCACTTTTACTCAAGAGAAAGACAATGAATTTGACCCTTATGCCGTTTATGTTTCTTTTAATGGATGCAAAATTGGATATATAAAAAAAGGTCATAATACAGTTTTTAATCGAAAAAACACAAAAGGCATTAAAATATCTGTATGGAGCATTACAAATATTCCAGGCTACGAAAAATTATATGCTCGTATAGATATTAAATGATATAATTTTGGAGTTGCGGCACCGCCGCCGAGCTATTGCGCCAAGCCGTCAAGCCTAAGGTCTTGACCCATTCGGGCTATCTATCCCTAACTCATACACAAGCTTCGGCACCACCTTGTGGATCCGAAGCTTGCTTTCTTTTATAAGCCGTCGTTCCGCGATGGCTTCTTTGGCTTCGCCCAAGTTCGGCTGCGCTCGGCATAACCGGAGTAAACTCCGCTCTGCTCTCGCTGGCACGAACATTCGCATTATAAGGACTTCGACCGTTCATCATACCCTTTGAGGGAGGGTTTTACCAAGTTGTACCCCGATCCATTGTTCCGTCGGCTCTCCTTGTGGTGATTTCCATTCTGTTCTTCCTCGTCCGGGCTTCACATTATTGTGAGATGTTTTTGCCGTCGGTGATTACTTCACGGGGCAGATGTGTATTTGTGCTTGCAGTTGGCGTTCGCCATCAAATATGCCTTGCAGGTTACGTGGATCAGGATTTTGCCGGGACGTTCAGCGAGGAACTTTACTTGTAAACACGCACGGAACGCATCTGATATTTCACTTAGCAAAGTTAAGTCGTGCCGGTCTATCGCAAAACGAGGCCCTCCGGGACGTTCTGCAAAATTTTTTATAAATCTCCACCTTGCAGGTAGTATTTACCGCCGGAGGCTTAAAATATTTCTTGAAGTTTTTGCGCTTGCGCCCTCTCCACTTCCTTCCTTTTTGCACGTAAAAATCAAACGCGCCCCGGCGCACAGTAAAAACCCTCTAAAACTTCAAAATCATGACCCACGTAATGAACATATTCGACAGCTCTCTCAACTCCAACCGCAAGCTCAAATACTATTCGGTAGAAGTAATCACTTTCGACGGCGAAAGCATCTCGGTAGAAGTCGAAGCCCGCAGCGCCGAGGAGGCCCAGGAAATCGCAGCATCACAAGTCGATGATGTCGACTACACAATGGTTCAGGGCTGCTACGCAGCTTGGTAAAACCTATCCTCCCTCAAAGGGACGGCTGTCCGCCGGGGCAGCCTTTTCCCATGCTCTTTTCAACCATAGCTCCATTCCCAATTGTCTATCGGCTCCCGGCACCGCCTTCAAGCCGAGGGTCGCGGGTCAGACCCTCCGCAAACGCTGTGCTCCGGGCAGGTGCCTGTCGGCCATCCGAGCTGACCGCTCTTTGCCCCACAAGCCGCAGAGTTCTTCGGAAGATGATCAACGGCATTTCATCACATCGCTTCGGGAGGGTTTGTATTGTCTATCGCCGTGCTATGCGATGAGTTTGGTTATTGGCCGCCTGACTCCACACAATCCTCATTGTCGTACCACCGCAAAGAGGAATGTCGCATCGCTTCCGTTGTCGGCAATCTCCAATGGCGGTTTTGTGTCAGACGGAATCATCGCATTGGACAGTCTGACTTCCGGCGCGACGGCCACCGCCGCCGCTTATTGCCTCGCCCGGCGTTCTCCGTGTTTCGGGGTCGTTCCGCACCGCGCTTTGAGCGCATGTAAAGGGCGCACACGCTCCCGGCCTCATCCATCGCCGACGTGTCCTCGCCACACCCTTGATAGCCGTACCGTCTCACTTGCTGCACCGACGAGTGCGGAGTGATGGCCTGTCTCTCCG
>URNY01000071.1 GCA_900549375.1 uncultured Bacteroidales bacterium
TCCTCCCCGCCCACCGGGAAAATCCGCTGACCCGAAATAAAGCGTCAGTAAACGCCTTTCGTATATAGCTAACCGTCAGCGAAGCGGCATCTATCCTCCTCCGAGGAGCCGCATGCTGAAGGTTTCAAACGCAAATTTACATTTTTTTCTTAAATTATTATAGTGTGTTCCTTAGTATCTGTTCCTTAAAAAATGTCGCATCGCCGGGGTCGTCTGTCTGAGCAGACGGCTGCGGCAATGCGAAATTAAGCAACTTTATTTTCTTATCAGGTTATTTCCGGATTCAGATATGGGCGGCGGCGAGGAGGATCTCGCTGAGCGTCGGATGTCCGAACACAATCTCGCGGATGCTTTCTGCCGTGGCGTCGGCATTCATCAGATCCACTGCCTCCTGAGCGAGCAAGGCGGCATCGGCTCCCATGATATGGGCGCCAAGAAGGCGGTGGGTCGATTTCTCGAACACAAGCTTGCAGAGACCCTCGCTCTCACCCATCGCCAGTGCTTTACCGTTGGCGCGGTAGAAGCTCTTGCCGCATACTGTCTCGATACCGCGGTTCTTGCACTCATCCTCCGTGAGTCCAGCCATTCCGCATTCGGGCATCGTGAACACGGCCGAAGGAACAAGGTCAAGGCGTATGGCATCGCTCTTGCCGTCGATTACGTTCAGAGCGCGCAGCCCCTGGAACGAAGCGACATGCGCAAGCATCATGCGGGCGTTGACATCCCCCACGGCGAAGATATGAAGCACGTTGGTGCGCATATCGTCATCCACAGGAATACCCTTGGCGGAATATTCCACGCCGGCAGCTTCAAGACAGAGACCGTCAACGCGGGGAGCACGCCCCACAGCCATCAGAAGGTCGGAACTGACAACGGTCTGCTCCTTCCCTTTGACTTCGTAGGTCACCACAATCTCATAGTCTTCGTTCTGCTCTATCTTGGTGGCGGCGGCGCCTGTCACAATCTCTATTCCACGCTTCGAAAGAGTCTGTTTGAGACGCTTCGCGATATCGGAATCGAACGGCGGCAGAATCTGCTTCATATATTCGATCACGGTCACTTTCGAACCGAGTCCGGCGAATATCGATGCGAATTCCATGCCTATCACGCCTCCGCCGATGATTGTGAGCGACGCCGGAACATATTCTATTCCGAGCATATCGGTGGAATCCTTCACGCAATCGAGATCGTGGCCGGGAATCGGAAGCGATCGCGATGTGCTGCCGGTGGCTATGATGATGTTGTCGGCATCAAACTCCTGCGTCTCGCCGTCGATTTCGGCAACGACCGTATGGGCATCCTTGAAACGACCCATCGCCTCTACAACATTCACCTTTGCCTGTTTCAGCATGGTGGCGATGCCGTCGCGCAACTGCCCTACAACCTCATTCTTGCGGGCGCTGATCTTGTTGAAATCAACCGAGAAGGTGAAGTCATCGATTCCGAAACGATCGGCCTCCTTGAAGCGCATCACCATCTCCGAATCGCGGCAAAGGCATTTCGTCGGGATGCAGCCCTCGTTGAGACATGTTCCGCCGAGCTTGCCGCCATTGAAAAGCGTTACGCTTTTCCCGCGGTGGGCGGCCTCCAGAGCGGTCTCATACCCTCCGGGGCCGGCACCTATGATTATCAGATCGCTATGCATTCTGGTCTGCTTTTAACTGGCGGTATGAAAGAATCGGCTTCTTCGCGGCCGTGGTCTCGTCAGGATGCGAGATGGGGGTGGTGAGCGGAGCGTTCTTCACCATCTCGGGGTTCTCCCGGGCCTCGCGGGCAACCTTGTGCATCACGTCGATGAATTCATCGAGGGTCTCGAGGCTCTCGGTCTCCGTAGGCTCGATCATCATCGATTCGTGGAACAGAAGCGGGAAATAGATGGTGGGCGCATGGAAACCGTAATCGAGCAGACGTTTGGCTACATTGAGGGTGGACACGCCCGTCGATTTGTCCTTAAGCCCGTCGAACACGAATTCATGCTTGCAAACGCCCTCTATCGGAAGCAGATAATCATCCTTAAGCGATTCCTTTATATAATTGGCGTTCAGGGCGGCCATCGGTCCCACGTTCTTCAGGTTCTCTTTGCCAAGCGAAAGGATATAGGCATATGCCTTCATCATTACGCCGAAGTTGCCGAGGAACGAGGAGATACTGCCGAGAGATTTCTCTTTGGCGCCCTCTACATGGAATTTTCCATCGGCTTCTTTCACAACCCTCGGAGCGGGCAGAAGCTCCACCAGATGGGCGGCAACGCCTACAGGACCGGAACCGGGACCTCCGCCTCCGTGAGGCGTGGAGAATGTCTTGTGCAGATTGATGTGCATTATGTCGAAGCCCATATCGCCGGGGCGTACCTTGCCGAGCATCGGGTTAAGGTTGGCGCCGTCGTAATAGAGCAGACCGCCTGCCTCATGGACAAGGCGGGCAATCTCTACAATCTCCGTCTCGAACATACCGAGGGTATTGGGATTGGTCATCATGATTCCGGCCACAGTCTCGTCGAGCAGAGGTTTGAGATCCTCAACATCTATCGAGCCGTTGGGTTTCGATTTTACCTCAACCACTTCGAGACCGGCCACCATAGCCGAAGCGGGGTTGGTGCCGTGGGCGGAATTGGGCACGATCACTTTGGTGCGCTTCAGATCTCCGCGCGACATGTGATACTGGCGCATCACCATCAGCCCGGTCAGCTCGCCGTGGGCGCCTGCATAGGGATTGAGCGTGAACTCGGCAAGTCCGGCGATATTGGCCAGCGCTTTCTGGAGGTTGTAATAAAGTTCCAGCGCACCCTGTGCGCTCTCTGCGGGCTGAAGGGGATGAAGCGACGTGAACTCGGGCATGGCGGCGAGTTCCTCGTTGATCTTGGGATTATACTTCATCGTGCAGCTGCCGAGAGGATAAAAGCCGGTGTCGACGCCGAAATTCTTCGACGACAGATTGGTGTAATGTCTCACCACATCCGGCTCGCTCACTTCGGGGAGTTCGGGCTTTTCTTCACGTTTCAGCGCTGCGGGGAGTGCGGAGATCGCATCGTTGCCGTAGTTGTCGGCGGGCAGTTCATAACCCTGTCTGCCGGGACGCGACACTTCGAATATCAGCTTATCGTAATATTTCATATCAGTCTTCGAGCATTAAGGTTACAAATTCATCTATCTCCTCGCGGGTGCGTTTCTCGGTCACGGCAAACTCCACGAGTCCGTCGCCGAGCGAGATCGGGCCCATGAAGCCTTTCTCGAGCAGGCGGCCATTCATGGCCTCGACATCGAGATCGGTGCGAAGCGTGAATTCCTTGAGGAACGGTTTGTCGAATACCGGATGGAATTTTCCGCTCTCCACAAGTTTGTTGTAGAGATAATGTGCGCCGTCGCAGCTGAGACGGTTCACCTCGCGCAGACCCTTGTCGCCCATCAGAGCCACGTAGACAGTGGCCCAGAGTGCCATCAGACTCTGGTTGGAGCAGATGTTGCTGGTGGCTTTCTCGCGGCGGATATGCTGTTCGCGGGCCTGAAGCGTCAGCACATAGCAACGCTTGCCGGAGGCATCTTTGGTGGCACCCACCACGCGGCCCGGCATCTTGCGCAGTAGAGCTGTGCGGCAGGAGATGAAGCCGAGATAGGGACCGCCGAACTGCATCGGCATGCCGAGTGTCTGGCCGTCGCCGCAGGCTATGTCGGCACCCCACTCCGCCGGCGTGCGGAGCACTGCCAGCGCCGAGGGATCGGCATAGACCGCCATCAGGGCTTTCGCCTCATGGATAGCTTCGGCAAAGCCTGTGAAATCCTCGATGATACCATATTTGTTGGGACAAGGAACAATCACGCCGGCAACATCGGGCGTGCGAAGTTCCACGCGCATTTTCTCAATATCCGTCACGCCATCCTTCTCGGGAATCACCGTTACATCCACGCCATGGAATTTGGCGTAGGTCTTCACAACTCGCATCTCGCGGTCGGAAATCGTGGCCGAAACGAGCACGCGGTTGCGTTTTCTTGCGGAGGCAACCATCATGAACATCACTTCGGCAGCGGCTGTAGCTCCGTCGTACATCGAAGCGTTGGTGGATTCCATGCCCGTCAGCTCGCTGATCATGCTCTGATATTCGAAAATATACTGGAGCGTACCCTGCGAGATTTCAGGTTGATAGGGAGTATAGGCGGTATAAAACTCACTTCTCGAAAGAAGATGAGGAATCACCGAAGGGGAATAATGGTCGTAGACTCCTCCTCCGGCAAACACCTTCAGGTTGCGGTTCTTCGCTCCCAATTCCTTGAAATGGCGGCGAAGCTCGATCTCCGACATGGCCGACGGCAGGTCGTATTCCCCTTTGAATATCACTTCAGCGGGAACGTCGCTGTAGAGGTCGTCGACCGACTGCACGCCGATGCGGTCGAGCATCACGCGGATGTCTTCCTCGGTGTGCGGTATATAACGATTACTCATTTTCGCAAAGTTTTTCGTAAGCGGCAGGATCCAGAAGAGCGTCTACCTCGCCGGGATCCGACATTTTTACCTTTATAATCCAGTTGCTGTAAGCATCTTCGTTGATGGCTTCGGGAGTGTCCTCGAGAGCCTCGTTGATTTCTACAACCTCTCCGGATACGGGGCAGATAAGATCACTGGCGGCCTTTACGGACTCAACGGCGCCGAAATCCTCGCCGGCCGTAACCTCGTCGCCCACCTCGGGCATGTCGACATATACGATGTTGCCGAGCGCATGCTGCGCGTAGTCGCTGATACCGATTGTGGCGATATCGCCGTCAACTTTTACCCACTCGTGTGATTCTGCATAGCGCAGACCTTCCAATACTTTGCTCATATCTTTATATTTTTATTTATTTCTTATTTTTTGTAATTCTTGTCGTAGAAACGTTTCTTCACCACCTTGGCGGGGAATGTTTTCTTGCGGATGCGCACCTCCACCTCCGTGCCGAGTTTGTCGTAAGGCTTGTTGATCATTGCCATGGCCACGCTCTTGCCTGTGGATATAGAGCGATAGCCTGTAGTGATCTCGCCTACCTGCTCGCCGTTCACCTCCACGGGATAACCGTGACGCGGAATAGCGTTTCCTTCGAGCTCGAGGCCCACGATGCGGCGTTTCACGCCTTCGGCTTTCTGACGCGCGAGAGCCTCCTTGCCGATGAATTCAGGCTTGTCGAGTTTCACGAACATGCTCAGACTCGCCTCGATCGGGGAGATATCCTCGCTCAGCTCGTCGCCATAGAGCGGCAGACCGACCTCGAAGCGCAACGTGTCGCGGCAACCGAGACCGCAGGGCTGCACGCCCGCTTCCATCAGCTTGTCCCATACATTGATTGTATAATCATGGCTTCCGTAAATCTCGAAACCGTCCTCGCCGGTATAACCGGTGCGGCTCACGATTATCTCCTCGCCGGGAACCTTGAACGTCTTGAAATTATAGAAAGGAATATCTTTCACCGGCAATCCAAGCACACGCTCCATTGTCTCTTCGGCCTCGGGACCTTGAACGGCCAGTTCGCCGTAAACCGGGCTTTCATCCTCAACGGTCACGTTGAAGCCTTCGGCATTCTTCTTGATCCAGGCCACATCCTTGTCGATGTTCGAAGCGTTGATCACGAGGAAATATTCCTCATCGTTCACCTTGTAAACGAGCAGGTCGTCGACCGTGCCGCCGTTCTCATAGCACATCATTCCGTAGAATATCTGGCCGTCGGGAGCGCCCGTCACATCGTTGACGAAAATATGGCTCACGAATTTATAGGCATCCGGCCCCTTAACGCGGACCTCGCCCATATGGCTTACGTCGAACACACCCACATGTCCGCGCACTGCATTATGTTCTTCTGTAATTCCTGCATACTGGATTGGCATGTCGAAACCTGCGAAAGGCGACATCAAGGCCCCCAACTTCACATGGCGGTCGTGAAGACAGGTTTTCTGAATCTGATTTTCCATGTCGTTAATATTAGATTTAATTTGAATCCAAAGTTAATACAAGCCGTTTTCTCCACCAAATTTTCGCCCCAATTATTTAGGCATCGTTCCTTAAATTTCGCGAAATGTCGATTTAACAAATTGTTAATGGGCGTTTGTTTGGTTTCGATGGGTTAGAATGATTATCTTTGCGAAAGATTACACCTAAGACTCGAATTAGAAACTCCAAGAAATAGAAACTTCCAATGAAGAAATATCTATACCCAATACTGCTGGCGGCTCTGTGCGCTACGGGAATTTCAGCTCAGGATAAGCTGCATGTCACACCTATCGGACGGCTGCATGTCGACGGGGCGTTGTTCATCCCCGACAAAAACGGTTTTGCCGACGGCGCGGCAGTGCCGGAAATCAGAGCCGGAGCTAAGGCTGTCTACGGTCCCTGGATGGCTCGCGTGGAAATAGGCTATAGTTATGGCAAGATCGGCATGAAGGATATCTATATCCAGCGGTCGCTCGGGCAGAAGGATTATTGCCGCATCGGCTATTTCATCCCGCAGTTCGGAATTCGCGGAGGCGGATCTGCTTCCTACAAACCGGCGATGATCGCGCAGGTGTCGGAAAGTTTCTTCCGCACCATGACTCGTAAGATCGGGCTGATGTACACCCACTACGATCCCCGTTGGTTCGCAAGCGCAAGCGCATACGTCGGCGGCAGGTCGCTCACGCTCAACACCACCCAGCAGGGACGTGTGAGCGTCGGCGTATCGGGCCGCGGGGCGTGGCATCCTTTTGCTCAAAAGGGCAGTATATTTCAGGTAGGTCTCTCCGCCTCCTATGAGAGCGCTTCGCATACGGCCGTAATCAATGATTCCGGCGACGAAACGGCATCCGAGGGATTCCGCAAATTCTCCGCCAACTTCCCCTCCGCCGTGTCGCAGGTAAAGATGCTTGGTGCCGACATCGAAGATATCAAAGGGGATTTCAAGATCTCGCCGGAACTTATCCTTTCCAAGGACCGCTTCGCGCTCGAGTCGCAGTTCTATTATATGAACGTGCCGCGCAAAGCCGGAAGAGCCGACTATCACGCCGTGGGCACCTACGCTCTGGCGCGTTGCCTGATTATCGGCGACCGCAAGTATTCCTACAGTCAGAACGAAGGGGCATTGGCTCTCCCCTCTCCGCGCACTCTTGAACTTGTGGCTGGCTACGACTATACGAATGCAGATGCCCGCTCCGCGTCGATAGCCGGCGGCATCAGCAATGACTGGTCGGTATGCCTCAACTATTATATCAACAAATATATGCTTGCCCGCCTCCGCTATTCCCACACCGAGGTGCGCAACTCGGCAGTCTGCGACCGCCGCGGCGTCGACATCATCCAGGCCCGCATCCAGTTCGTGTTCTGACCACGACAAAGATATTCAAACACAGAAAAGGCGACCCTCGCGGTGAGGATCGCCTTTTATTATGGGTTCGCGCATCAGTTTATCAATGCAGCTGATGGAACACGGGACGCATCATGAAGGTGAATGTATAGTCGCCGTAGGGGATGCGGTATTTCTCAAGCGGCATCGCTCCCCAGCTGTTCTCGCAGGCCAGACCCATCTGCACTTTATCGATCAGCAGGTTGGTATATCCGGCTTTGGCGATTTCGGGCGAGTGGGTAGCCCCTTTGTTCGGACCGCCGTCGAGACTTTCGATAGAATAATCGAGAGCTGATGCCGAGAAAGGCTGAGCAGCCGTGAACTCAAGACCGTTGCCGGCTACGTTCAGTTGTTTCCAATAGCGGATATCGGTCTTCGTACCTGTCTCCTGGGGACGCACATAGGGATAGAACTGGTCGGCTACCTTCTGGTTGTAGACGCCGAGGAAGGTGGAATGATTGCGGTCGGAATAGTTCTCTATCGGGCCGCGGCCATAATACTGGATATCGCTGAATGCGGCGGGCATCTGCATCTGCATGCCGAAGCGGAACATCTCCGAAACTTTGGCATTCTTGTCGGCCTTCATCGATTCGGTGACTTTCACCACTCCCTCGCCATTGATCTCATAGGTCAGGGCAAGCTCAGCCTTCACGCCGGGCATCTCATAGTTCGCCTCGACAACGGCCACGTCCCCGCGCATCTCCGATTTCAGAGATTTGAGTTTCATCTCCGGATTCTTCCATGCGGCATATTTATTCTGCAGACCGGCGCCATAATCGTTGTCGGTCGGAGCGCGCCAGAAGTTGGGAGTAAGTGCTCCCTCCTCTTTGATGAATTCCATGCCTTTCACCTCATAGCGGTTCATGAAACCGTTTTCGCGGTTGAAGCGGATGTTGAAATCGGATCCCTTAACGGTGACATACCATTCATGATTATCCACAATCTGAGGTTTGACAACAGTGACGTTGGGATTCTTTTCAGACGCCATATCCAATGCGGCGGGAGCGGAAGCGGTCAGCGCTATCTGAGCTTTTGCAACGCAGTGGCCCGAGGGCAGCAATCCTTCGGTATGGCGCAGACGGTAATAGACATCGAGCAGCCATTCCCCCTCTCCGGAGATCTCGCCGTAAGGGATTGTGACCTGCGCCGTCTTGCCGGGAGCTACATCGAGACGGTCGATGCGGCCGTCGCGCACGGGCACGCCGTTGTTCAGGAGCACCCATTCGAGATCTATGTCGGAAAGATCGCGGAAGAAGTTCTCGTTATAAACGTTGAACTTGAAATTCTGCAGCTCGGCCGGAGTGGTCCAGATGTTCTGATAGTAATAGGCCACTTCATCGGCGTGGGGGTTGGGAACGCGGTCGGGATTCACAAGACCGTTCACGCAGAAGTTGCCGTCGGTGGCGTCATAATCGTTGAAATCGCCGCCATAGCCTAAGATCTCGACTCCGTTCTTTCCTTTGGTGCGGATTGCCTGGTCCACAAAGTCCCAGATAAAACCGCCCTGAAGGTTCGGATACTCGCGAATCAAGTCCCAATATTCCTTGAAACCGCCTTCCGAATTACCCATGGCGTGGGCATATTCGCATTGGATAAGGGGTTTGTCGGAGGGTTTCTCCTTGGCATATTTCTCTGTGGATTTGTAGCCGTAATACATCGGGCAGAACACGTCTGTCAGTCCCTCCATGCCGGCGCGCTCATACTGCACGGGACGGCTTTGATCCATCGATTTCACAAGTTTGTAGGCTGCCTCGAAGTTGGGGCCGTAGCCGGCCTCGTTGCCGAGACTCCAGAAGATGATGGAGGGATGATTGAAATTGCGGGCTACGTTGCGCTCGTTGCGCTCAAGGTGCGCTTTGGCATAGCGGGGTTCTTTGGCAAGCGTCTTCTCTTTATAGCCCATGCCGTGGCTCTCGATATTGGCCTCGGCCACTACATAGATGCCATACTTGTCGCAAAGCTCATACCAGAGGTCGTCGTCGGGATAATGGCATGTGCGCACGGCGTTGATATTGAGCTTTTTCATGAGCTGGATATCCTGAAGCATACGCTCCGGCGACACTACATATCCTCCATCGGGATCGAGCTCATGACGGTTGGCGCCTTTGAAAAGCACGGGCTTGCCGTTCACCAGCACCTGGCCGTTTTTGATCTCTATCTTGCGGAAACCGACATTGACGGGAATCACTTCGTCGCTTCCCTCCATGCGTGCGGTAAGTTTGTAGAGATAAGGAGTCTCGGCAGTCCATTTCGAAGGGGAAGCCACATTCATGCGGGTCTTTCCGCTCTTGGTGGCGCGGGCCTTGGCCACTTCATTTCCCTCGGCATCTGTCAGCACGAGCTCCACGGGCGAAGCGCCCTTAAGGGTGAGGTCGATGTCGAGAACGCCGTTCTGATAGTTGTCGGTAAGGTCGGGCGTCACGCGGATATCGGCAATGCGTTTCTTGTCGCGGGCATAGAGATAGCAGTCGCGGCCCACTCCGCAGAGGCGGAAGAAATCCTGATCCTCAAGATAGCTTCCATCGCACCAGCGGAACACCTGAAAACATATCAGGTTCTCTTTCCCGGGAACGAGGTATGAAGTGAGGTCGAACTCGGCCTCGAGTTTGCTGTCCTCGTTATAGCCCACATATCGGCCGTTGACCCAAAGATAGATATTGGAAGTCACCGACCCGAAGTGGGCGAATATATCCTTCCCTTTCCAATTGGCGGGCACTTTTATCTCGCGGCGGTAGGTGCCGACATGGTTCTGGCTGTCGGGCACCGTGGGCGGAGTGCGACCGAAGAAGTTGCGCCATGCGTAGCCGGTGTTGACGTAGATGGGCGAGCCATAGCCGTTCACCTCCCATATTCCGGGAACGGGCATCGTGCCCCAGCTGCCGTCGTTGAAATCCTTTTTCCAGAAATCCACGGGGCGCGCGGAGGCATCGTTCACCCAGTTGAATTTCCAGATGCCGTTAAGGCTGAGATAATTCGAGGAAGCCTTACGGTCCATGCCGTTCAGAGCCGTCTCTCCGCTGCGGTAGGCGAAATTCTGCGCGCGCATCGGCGAACGGTTCACGGCATTGACCTCCGGATTCTTCCATTCGGTGAAGCTCTGCGCCGAAGCCGCCAGCGTAGCCGCGCCGAATAATGTAAAAATCAGAAATCGATTCATGCTGTTATTTGTGTTGTTGGTTAATTGTTATCTGCGTAAGTCTTCAATGCTTCGTGAGTTCCCAGAATGCCACTGCCGAGGCCGCGGCAACATTCAGCGAATCTACACCTCGAGCCATCGGTATCTTCACCACATAATCGGCTCCGAGGATTTTTCTTTCTGCGAGTCCGTCACCCTCCGTACCCATTATCATGGCGAGTCTCGGCTCCTGTTTGAGTCTCGGATCGTCAAGGCTTATCGAGTCATGGCGCAAGGCCATGGCCACGGTCTTGAAACCGGCCTCGCGCAGTCGTCGCTCGGGGTTGGCGGTCATCGTCCATGGTATTAGAAACACCGTACCCATCGATACTCTCACTGCACGCCTGTTCAGCGGGTCGCAACAATCGTCGGAAAGGACAACTGCATCAATCCCCAATGCGGCCGCCGAGCGGAATATGGCGCCGATGTTGGTTGTGTCGCAGACGCCGTCGAGCACTGCCACCCGCGACGCGCCTTCGAGAACCTCCTCAAGACTTTTCGGTTTCGGTCGGCGGAACGCACAGAGCACTCCGCGTGTCAGCGTATAGCCCGTCAGCGAAGCGAGCAGCGCCCGGGAACCGGTGAAAACCGGAACCTCCTCCCCTATGCGTTCGATGATGGAGGCGGCATCCCCTCGGATATGCCGTTGTTCGCAGAGCAACGACACAGGAGTATAACCCGCCCGCAAGGCAACATCTATCACCTTCGGACTCTCGGCAATAAACACTCCCTGCTCCGGATTGAGGTCGTTACGCAACTGCGCCTCGGTGAGCGAAGCGAAAACTTCTGTGCCCGGATGGTCAAGTCGGTCAATCTCGACTATCATTTATTCTCGCTAATTTATCGACGATATCTCTTCTCTACCTTGTCACCCTTGCGGACTATGTATAATCCCGTGGCAGGCTCACCTGAAAGTTTTATTCCGGCGATATCAAAATATTCCGGCTCTGTTTCATCGTCCGACACGATCATATCCGCCACAGTCGAGAAATCGCCGTTGGGAGTCGTTCCGTCATAATAAATGCGAAGCCCCAAAAGCTGAACCGCACTTGATTTTTTGTCTGATGGATTTATGGTTATGGTGAGTTCTTTCAATGGCTCGGCAGGAGTGATTGCCGAGGATACTACGCGGGGAAATCCGGAAGGATTCTTCAGTTGCTCGGCAAGCTCCTCTTTCGTTTTTGCGAAATTAATTCCATTAATAAGTTCTCCGAAGTCAGGAACATCCACAGGTTTACCGTTTACCGTCAGCGTTGCAGGCGTGTTCGTCTTCATTGTTCCGACACCGATTAAATGCAACCGTGTGACGTTCAGAAATTCAGCACCGCTGAACGTAAAGCGGACAACTGCGCGACCGGGGTTTGATTCGCTGTAATCGGCAGTCAGGGTGATTCCGGGGCGTCCGTTCGTTAGCGACACGCCCTCGCATTCGATGCTTCCTACCATTTCAGATCCGGCGCCGAGCAGTTTCATGGCATCGGCTCCCGAACAGTTTTTGTTGGCCGAAGCAGGTATTGACGCGTCAAAAGCCACAAGCTTGTTTTCAACAGCCTGCGCGCTCCAAACAGATGACATTAAAACAGAAAAAGCGAGCAGAGTCCCTCGAGTTTTTTTCATGACTTAGAAGTTGTTTAAACTAATTTACGTAAAATTACGAATTAGTTTCCGTCCCCGCAAACCTCCCGCGAAAAAAATGAAATTTGGCTTATTCTTTCATCTGCTTGAAAGTTTTTAGTAACTTCGCGATGAATTTCTCAAAAGATGAATTTCTCAAACGAAACCGAATTATGAGGTATCCCCTATTTTTGGCGCGAAAACTTTCGCTCTCGTCGGGCGGCCGCAGAAGCTCGCCGGCGGTCAGGGTCGCGGTCACTGCCGTGGCGCTGTCGGTGGGCGTGATGATTGCCGCCATCGCGATAGTGCTCGGTTTCAAGCGGGAGATTCGCGAAAAGGTGATCGGCTTCAACTCCCATATCACTCTTTACGCCGTGCCCGACAGCGAGGAGGGTTCAAACCTGATAACACTCACCCCTACCCTCCGCAATGTGCTCGATGAATCTGGATTCATCACAGGATACTCTCTTGAGGCTTCGATACCCGCCATCCTCAAGACCACCGATAATTTCAAGGGCGTTTACCTCAAAAGCGCCCAAAGCCGCCACACTCTCGACTTCCTGCGTTCCAATGCCGAGGAGGGCGCAGTGCCCGATTTCTCCAAGCCGGGCAACGACTTGAAAATCGCCGTCTCTCGCATCGCCGCCGACCAGCTCGCCCTTAAGGCCGGCGACAAGATCGACACCTATTTCATGACAGGCGACATCCGCGTGCGCCGTCTCGAAATCGCGGCCGTTTTCAACTCCCATTTCGACTCATACGACGATATCTATATCTATGGCCCCCTCCCGCTGATTCAGCAACTCGGAGAAATCTCAGCAACACAAGGAACTTCGATAGCTGTGACTGTGGATAATTTCCGGAATGTCGAGGAATACTCGGCGGAGCTCCAGCATCGGCTCGACGAAGCCTCGGCCTCGGGGCTACTCTACCGCCAATACCGCGTTGACAACGCCCGCTCGCAGGGAGCAGGCTTTTTCCACTGGCTCGCTCTTCTCGACACGAATGTGGCCGTGGTGCTCGTGCTCATGACGTTTGTGGCATGCATTACCCTCATCTCAGGAATGCTCATCATCATCCTCGACAAGAAGAATTTCATCGGTCTGCTGCGCTCGCTCGGGGCATCGGTAAAGGGCGTAAGGCGAGTCTTTATCCTTATGGCCGTGCGGATTGCGATTGCCGGTCTGCTGATAGGCAACATCGCCACACTCTGCTTGCTCGCCGCGCAGAAGCGCTGGCATTTCCTGCGCCTCGACCCCGATTCCTACTATATCGACTTCGTGCCCGTGGAGCTTGACTGGACAGCTTTTGCCATCCTTGACATAGCCACCGTCGCCATTGTCTATCTCTGCCTGAT
>URNY01000072.1 GCA_900549375.1 uncultured Bacteroidales bacterium
TGCAGACAATCGCCGACATCTGAAGCCGATTCACACTTCTTCATTTCATACGGCTTTACGGTTTCTATTTCTTCTACTTTTTTCAGACGCTGACCGCAGATAACAATCATATCTTCAGACTTACTCATTTCAAGCGGCTTAACATTTCCAGGGAAAGACACAGACCCGTCTGGAGAAAAAACTGTACTGTGTAATATCCCGGCACTTGGAACTTCAAGAACTGCCTGCATCGTAGAATCCACTTTTGAGTAGAAAATGCAAATTGAGTCAGTAATGACAGCTTCGGCATTGTCGTTAGCCCAAACGCCCTTATACTTATATATGTGTAAATTTGTACCAGCATTAGCAATGATTACAGCAACGAGGCAAAATATAGAGAATACTATTTTTTTCATCACTAATGGTGTTGAATGATTTTATGTGTTGCAAAGTTACACATTTATTTCGGAATAAGCCTCAATAAATGTTGAGAAATCATCTGACTACAAAAATACTTCGAGGTCGTTGACACGGAAAAGACAACAGTAACGTATATTGCGGCACTTGCAGGAGGAAAGTATCTTTACGATCATCCAGCCGTTACAGAACTAGTCACGGGGGAGCGATGTATGGAATAAATATTTCCACACAGTATTTTCAATTTTAAATTTTTGACTTATATTTGCAATTGTAAACAAGAAACTCAGACACTTGAAATTTTCTGAATGATGATTGCTTTGTTGAGGATTCCTTACATATCTAATCCTAACTTTCGGATTAGCCGCGTATTACAATACTGCTTATTGTCCGCTGTCGTTGTATTGTCAGCTGCCGGCACAGTGTCGTGCGGCTCATCAAAAGGGCATCATAAGCAGAAAAAGGAGTATGCGGAAACCGAAAATAAACCGGAAATAAAGGGTGACAAGACTCAAAAAAGGATAGTCGAGGAGGCGATGTCCTGGGTCGGGACACCGTATGCCTATGCCAAGTGCGAAAAAGGGGAGGGCACGGACTGCTCCGGAATGGTGATGAAAGTTTATGAAACCGCCGCCGGATGGGAAATTCCCCGCAATTCTGCAAAGCAGGCGGAATTCTGCATATTCCTCGAAAAGGAGAATGTCTGCGTAGGCGACCTTGTGTTTTTTGCCACCGGCAAGGATCCGGAAAGAATATCGCATGTCGGCATTATGATCGACGATATCAATTTCGTCCATGCTTCCACATCGAAGGGAGTGGTGGTCTCAAAAATTAACTCACCATACTATACACGCACTTTCAGGATGTTCGGGCGCATACCCTCCGTAGGCCGCGCGATTTCGGAGAACAAGGATTGACGTCACGAATATAGATAATTAAAACGTCCTGATTCCGCTCCGGAATCAGGACGTTTTAATTTGTATTCGATCAGAGAAGCGGGAGAAGTTTCTCTTCGAGGTCGGCGAGTTTTACGGAGCCCACGCAACGATCTACTACTGCGCCGTCTTTGAAGAACAATACCGTCGGTATGCTGCGGATGCGGTTTTCAGCAACGATCTCGTCGTTTTCATCGATATTGAGTTTGCCTACAATGGCACGACCCTCATATTTCTCTGCCAGTTCCTCTACAACGGGACCGAGCTTGATGCAAGGTCCGCACCATGTGGCCCAGAAATCGACCACTACCACTTTGCCTGATTCGATGGCCTCGCGGGCCGTCTTGTCTGTGAATTGAATAGCCATTTTATTTATAAATTAAATTTATCTGTCGTTTATAGTAGTAACTTTATATTTTAGCCCGAATTCATCAAGTATATCGAGAAGTTTGCGGTCGATCGGTATCTTTTTGCGCATTCTTACCCTAACCGACTGCTTAAGCTCCATATCGAGGAGTTCGATGAAAAGCTGACCCTCACGTCCTTCCGAAGGCAGTTCATTCAGAGCCTTATAGAATTCCGGATAGCGCATAGCGCCATCGAGATAGACAAGGACGGCGTTGGCAAGTTTTCCTTTCTTCGAATCGAGTGGCGAAACCTCATCGATCTGCATGTCGAGGCGATCCGGACGGTATCTTCCGGGCACCACATTTATTTTTACAAATATAGGATCGCCCTCATGAAATCTATCCTTCTGTGTCTGATGATTCTGGCCGTATAGCGGAATCTCCCCCTTGCCCGAGAAGTCTTCAATCTCCACGATGGTGAATTCATTCCCTTTCTTCGAAATTCGTGATGTAACTTTAGTGACAAGGCCACCCACGGTATATGTGCCGGCTGTCTCGAGCTTCATCTTCAAGACATCGCACGATGTGTTGCAGGCGTAAGTGAGTTCCATATAATAGGGATCGAGCGGATGGGCGGAAAGATACATCGTCACCATTTCTTTCTCCTTCTCAAGGATACTAAGCCGGTTCCACGGAACGACATCGGGCAATGGAGGTTTATTGGTTTCTATCGGCTCCATCTCGCCGAAAAGACTCATCTGGAGGGAATTCTTGTCATTCTGTATGTTCTGCCCATATTTCACAAGGAGATCCGAAAATGTGGAGTCGAACATCGGATGGACGAATACCTCCCGGCGGATATCGAAGCAATCGAAAGATCCGGCCATGGCAAGGTTCTCGATAGTACTTCTGTTGCAGGCACTGAGATTCACCCTCTCCACAAAATCATAGATATCTTTGAAGGGTCCGTTGCTTTCGCGTTCGCGGATTATGGCCGTAACGGCGTTTTCTCCGACTCCCTTGACGGCGCCGAGACCGAAACGTATGTCGCCGTTCTTGTCAACGGCGAATTTCTCCATGGATTCATTGATGTCCGGCACTTTCACGGTTATTCCCATGCGTCGGCATTCATCCATGAACTTGCGGAGCTTATCGGATGAGTTGAGGTTACGGCTCATCACGCCCGCCATATATTCGGCAGGGTAGTGGGCCTTCAGATAAGCCGTCTGATACGCCACCCAGCTATAGCACGTCGCGTGGCTCTTGTTGAAAGCATAAGATGCGAATTTCTCCCAATCGGCCCAGATTTTCTCGAGCGACTGCTCCGGATGGCCGTTCTCCATTCCCTGAGCGAGGAATTTCTTTTTGAGTTTCTGCATCTTGTCGATCTGCTTCTTACCCATAGCCTTTCGGAGCATATCGGATTCACCGCGGGTGAAGTTGGCCAGAAGTCGCGACAGAAGCATCACCTGCTCCTGATAGACCGTGATTCCATAAGTCTCTTCGAGATACTGCGACATTATCGGGATGTCGTAGGTTATCGGTTCCTCGCCATGCTTACGCTTGATGAACGACGGGATATAATCCATAGGTCCCGGCCGATAAAGGGCGTTCATGGCAATCAGGTCTTCAAACTTTGAAGGCTGTAGCTCACGAAGAGATTTCTGCATTCCTTCCGACTCAAACTGAAAAGTGGAAGTGGTGTTTCCCTTGCAATAAAGGTCGAACGTAGCCTTGTCATCGAGCGGAATATGGTCTATGTCGAGATCAATTCCATGACGGTGCTTGATATTGGCCAGAGTCTCCTTAATTATGGAGAGGGTTTTCAGACCGAGGAAGTCCATCTTGATAAGTCCTGTCTCCTCAATCACACTTCCCTCATATTGAGTGGATATTACTTTAGTACCGTCGGCATCGTTGGCCATCGAAACCGGCACCCAGTCAGTGATATCATCGCGGCATATAATTACGCCGCAGGCATGTATGCCAGTGCCGCGGATGTTGCCCTCGAGTTGCTCGGCATATTTCAATGTCTCGCGGATAGCGGGATTCTCGTTATTTTTCTCCGCCGCAAACTCTTTGTTATAGAGCAGACAGTTCTTGAAATTAATCTTAGGGCTTTTGCCATTCACTTCCGGCAGACGGTCGGGCACAAGACGTGCCAGCCTGTTAGATTCCGGCAAAGGAACCTCAAGCACTTTAGCTACGTCCTTTATCGCCATCTTTGTAGCCATTGTCTGATAGGTGATGATGTGAGCCACCTTTTCAGCGCCATATTTTTCCGTGACATATTTCAGCACCTCATAACGGCCGTCGTCATCGAAATCGACATCTATATCGGGGAGCGAGATACGGTCGGGGTTCAGGAATCGTTCGAACAGAAGGTCGTACTTGATAGGGTCGATCTGAGTTATACCGAGACAGTATGCCGCGGCACTTCCGGCAGCTGAACCACGTCCCGGACCTATGCTGACTCCGAGTTTATTTCGACCGGTATTGATGAAATCTTGCACGATGAGAAAATATCCCGGAAATCCCATCGTCTTCATGATGTAAAGCTCGAATTTCAAGCGCTCGGCCACATCCGGCGGCAACGGATCGCCATATCTCTCCTTTGCCCCACGCATCGTGAGCATCTCCAGATAATCGGCCTCGAACTTGATGCGGTAAAGCTTGTCGTAGCCGCCTAAACGCTCGATTTTTGCATTTGCCTCCTCTTCGGAGAGGACTACATTTCCGTTCTCATCCTGCGTGAATTCATCGAACAGCTCCTTTTCGGATATGCGCTTCCGGTATTCCTCTTCCGTGCCGAATTCGGCCGGAATGTCGAAGAAGGGCATAATAGGAGCATGATTGAGAGTATAAAACTCCACTTTATCAAGAATCTCCTTAGTATTATCAATGGCTTCGGGGATATCCTTGAAGATTTCGCGCATCTCATCAGTGGTCTTAAGCCATTCCTGCTTCGTATAATGCAGACGCGGTTCCGAGAACGTCTTCTGCATGGAAACGCATATCAATCGATCGTGAGCCTCGGCATCGTCCTCGAATGTAAAGTGGACGTCGTTGGTCGCTATAAGCTTGATATTATGTTTCCTTGCGAATTTAATCAGATGTTCGTTCACGCGCACCTGCTCTTCGTAGACCTCACGGTTTGAATTAGGTTTGTCAGTTTTATGACGTTGCAGCTCAAGATAATAATCATCTCCGAAAGTCTGCTTATACCATAATATCCGCTCCTCGGCCTTGTCGAGATCGCCGTGCATTATGAATTGGGGCACTTCTCCGCCAAGACAAGCCGAGCATACAATCAGGCCCTCTTTATGGGCTGCGAGATCCTCCCTGTCGGTGCGCGGTTTGAAATAAAAACCCTCGGTCCAGGCCCGGCTCACAAGTTTCACGAGGTTGTGATAGCCCACACTGTTCTTTGCGAGCACTATGAGGTGATATCCATTGTCGGTCTTGTCGCGTTTTTCGGTCATGCTGTTTCTGGCAACATACATCTCGCATCCGATAATGGGCTTGAATTTCTCTTCCTCGGGAAGACCGTCGTTCTTCTTGGCGACATAATTGAAAAATTCCTTGATGCCGAACATATTGCCATGATCGGTAAGAGCAATACCACGCATCCCGTCGGCTATGGCTTTATCAACCAATTCTGGGATAGTGGCTTTGCCGTCGAGAAGGCTATATTGTGAATGGACATGAAGATGTGTGAATGGTATCGAGCTCATGACATCGGGATAATTTTTCAATGCAAAGATAATATCCGCCGCTTGTTTTTGCAATCCGAAATTCCGATTTATTTATCAACAGCGGCCATAACGATTGTAAGAATTGAGTATTAACGGTATTTGGATTAGAATTCTAAAATGCGTAAATTTGTAGAGATATATAAATTTTTGCTTATGGACATAATCAAAGCGGAGAACATCACGAAACGGTTTACCGGCCATGTGGCTCTCGACAACGTGAGTGTAAGTATCCCGGAAGGATCCATCTACGGTCTTCTTGGGCCTAACGGGGCGGGTAAAACTACACTTATAAGAATAATAAATCACATAACCGCACCCGACAGCGGGACAGTAACTTTCAACGGGCATCCTCTGACTGCCGACGATGTTGCGATGATCGGCTATCTCCCCGAAGAAAGAGGCTTATACAAGAAAATGAAAGTTGGAGACCAGGCCCTCTTTTTTGCAAAGCTCAAGGGTCTGAGCACAAGGGAAGCCACAGCGAGACTGCGAATGTGGTTCGACCGGTTTGGAATCTCCGATTGGTGGGGCAAAAAAGTGGAGGAGCTATCCAAAGGTATGGCGCAGAAAGTTCAGTTCATCGTCACAGTGCTGCACAATCCAAAACTTCTCATTTTCGATGAGCCCTTTTCAGGATTCGATCCCATAAACGCCGAATTGCTGAAAAACGAGATCCTTCGTCTGCGTGACGAGGGTTCGACGGTGATATTCTCCACACATAATATGGAGAGCGTGGAGACCCTATGCGACTATTTCACTCTCATCAACCGCTCCCATAATATTCTCTCGGGCAATGTGGCCGAGATACGCAGAGAAATGGGAAAGAACCACTACAAACTTTCTTTTCAGGGAGTGCCTCAGTTGCTCCTCGAACGTCTTGGCGACAGGATTGAAAGCCATTCGATGTCTAAACCGGAACTAACCCAAAACGGCCCCATCTTCAATGCCGAATTCTCTCTCAAAGAGGATATATCGATGAGAGATTTCATATCCATAGCCAACGACACGGTCGAGATCGTTACATTCGACCGAGCTCTTCCCTCAATGAATGAAATCTTCATCCGCACCGTGGAGAAATCAAACGCGGCCGGAAATAATGAGAATCATGAAGCTCAAAACTGACAAATAAAATGAACTCAAAGATAGGAATAATTATATCGCGGGAATTCCGCGAAAGAGTGGTTAAAAAGAGTTTTATCGTCACCACTTTGCTGACGCCCGTGTTGATGGCACTTTTGATGGTGGCTCCGGCTCTTATAATGAATTTATCCACTCCGGATGAGAAAAACATGGCCGTTATCGACAACAGCGGCATCATCTATCCGGCTCTTGTAAAGGAAGGAAACTCGATTGAATATCTGAAATTTGATAAAGTGTCTGTCCCCTTGGACTCGGCTCTTGCCTCGGATAAGTACGAAGCCGTGTTGTGGATCAACGAGGATGTGGCCGACAATCCGCAGAACGTTATCTTATATATGCACGAATCAGGTTCGCTCGAAATCGAATCAGCTCTTAACGGCATCATATCGAAAACTGTGGAAGATACACGTCTGAAGCGCTACAATATCGATAATCTTTCGCAGATACTCGATGAAATCGCTGTCACATCCAATATCCGGACGTTGCGCATCGACGACGAAGGAAATGAAAAGAATATATCTTCTCTGACATCATTCATGCTCGGACTCGCCATGACATTTATTCTCTATATGTTCCTGCTGATGTATGGTCAGATGGTGATGACCTCCATCATCGAGGAGAAAAACAACCGCGTTCTCGAGCTTGTGGTCTCCTCTGTGAAGCCTATGCAGCTGATGCTTGGCAAAATCATCGGAGTAGGTCTTGTGGCTGTATTGCAGATCACGATATGGGCACTCCTTATCTGCGTGATGAGCGCATTTGTAATGCCTCTTTTCATGCCTGATGGTATGGCCGAGCAGATAGCCATGATGAACAACGGCACATTCAATCCGTCGGCTTCCTCATTCGACCCCGACATGGTGAAAGCTCTCGCGATGTTCACCTCAGTCGCCTATATCGCCAAGCTGTTCATGTATATCGCACTGTTCCTCATCGGCGGTTTCCTTTTCTACTCCTCTATATTCGCTGCGATAGGCTCGTCGGTCGACAACATTCAGGACGCTTCGCAACTCCAGACTTTTGCAGTCCTGCCGATAATAATAGCGCTGGTATTCTCGCTCTCCATAGGAAACGATCCGAACAGCACTGCCGCAGTGTGGCTTTCAATGATTCCTTTCACTTCTCCGATGGTGATGCTTTCCCGCATTCCGTTCGATGTGGCCTCATGGCAGATTTGGGTGTCGCTCGCGATTCTCTATGCCTCGTTTGTCGGAATGGCCTGGATTGCCGGTAAGATCTATCGTGTCGGTATCTTTATGTATGGCAAGAAACCTACCATAAAGGACCTCATCAGATGGGCGAAATATAAATGATTTTCGAAATCTTTGCAAATCTGTTGCATAATACATTGAAATATGTTTGTAATATTGTCGATACTTTCTAACTTTGCGACAAACAACAAACACACTCTAAGACACTCGTAAAAATGGCGAACAATAGAATTCTTCTCGATGCCGAATGGCCCGAGATGCCCGCATTCAAAGAAGGGATACGCCGCGCTCCCGACCGCGGTTATACACTTACTCCCGAGAAAACAAAAACAGCTTTGAAAAACGCGTTGCGTTATCTTCCGAAAGAGCTACACGAAAAAGCCGCTCCGGAGTTTCTCGAAGAGCTCAAGACCCGCGGAAGGATCTACGCCTACCGTTGGCGTCCGGAGGGCGATCTCGCTGCCAAACCCATCGATAGTTACAAAGGGAAATGCATCGAAGGAAAGGCTTTCCAGGTGATGATCGACAATAACCTCTGTTTCGACATCGCCCTTTATCCGTATGAACTTGTCACTTATGGCGAGACGGGACAGGTTTGTCAGAACTGGCTCCAATATCGCCTCATAAAGAAATATCTCGAGGAACTCACCGATGAGCAGACTCTCGTGATCGAGTCCGGCCATCCGTTAGGACTGTTCCCCTCGAAGAAAGATTCTCCGAGAGTGATCATCACCAATGCGATGATGGTGGGCCTTTTCGATAATCTCCACGACTGGCATGAAGCTATGCAGATGGGTGTGGCCAACTACGGACAGATGACGGCCGGCGGATGGATGTATATCGGCCCACAGGGAATCGTACACGGCACATTCAATACTCTGCTCAATGCCGGGCGCATGAAACTCGGAATCCCGCACGACGGCGATCTTCGCGGCCATCTCTTTATCTCTTCCGGTCTCGGAGGAATGAGCGGCGCTCAACCTAAAGCGGCTGAGATCGCAGGAGCGGCTGCAATTATTGCGGAGGTGGACTATTCCCGGATCATGACCCGCAAAAATCAGGGCTGGGTCATGGAAATAACGGAAGATATCCCCACTGCTTTCAGATTGGCCGAGGGAGCCATGAAGGAGAAACGCCCTGTTTCCATCGCATACCACGGAAATATTGTGGATCTTCTCGAATATGCCGTAGAAAACGGCAAGAAGATAGAGTTGCTGAGCGACCAGACTTCCTGTCATGCCGTTTATGAAGGTGGATATTGTCCCGCCGGCATCTCGTTTGAGGAGCGTACAAGACTGCTTCACGACAATCCGGAGGAATTCCGTCATCTTGTCGACGAATCGCTCAAACGTCATTTCAAAGCGATCAAACACCTCACGGAGGCCGGAACATATTTCTTCGATTATGGCAACTCATTTATGAAAGCTATCTATGACGCCGGTGTGAAAGAGATATCCAGAAACGGAATAGATGAGAAAGACGGCTTCATCTGGCCCTCCTATGTGGAGGATATCATGGGCCCGATGCTCTTTGACTATGGTTACGGGCCGTTCCGCTGGGTCTGCCTGAGCGGCAAACATGAAGACCTGGTAAAGACCGACAAGGCCGCGATGGATTGCATCGATCCGAACCGCCGCGGTCAGGATCGCGACAATTATAACTGGATTCGCGATGCGGAGAAGAATGGCCTTGTGGTCGGCACTCAGGCCCGCATCCTTTATCAGGATGCCATGGGACGTCTGAAGATAGCCCTCCGATTCAACGAGATGGTAAGAAACGGCGAAGTCGGGCCGATAATGCTCGGACGCGACCACCATGATGTGAGCGGCACTGACTCTCCGTTCCGTGAGACGTCCAATATAAAAGACGGCTCAAATGTGATGGCGGATATGGCCGTGCAGTGTTTTGCCGGAAACTGCGCCCGCGGCATGAGCCTTGTAGCCCTTCATAACGGTGGAGGAGTCGGAATCGGTAAGGCTATCAACGGCGGCTTCGGAATGGTTTGCGACGGCTCTGAGAGAGTTGACAATATTCTGAAGAAAGCAATGCTCTGGGATGTGATGGGAGGTGTTGCAAGAAGAAGCTGGGCCCGTAACGAAAACGCCATGTCGACTGTCAAAGAATGGAACGACACGCAGTGCGAAAACGGATTCATGATCACCGAGCCGTTCATTGCCGACGACAGCCTCGTGGATTCTCTTATCGCAAAATTATAATGAATTAAATTTATCTGAAGTTGTTTGGAGGGAACTCCGGACAACTTCTTTACCATAGAAAAACATATATTAAGAATGCAACGTATTATCGAATGCGTCCCCAATTTCTCGGAAGGGCGCGACATGGAAATAATCAGGCATATAACTGCCGAAATCGAGAAAGGAGATGAGGTCAGGCTTCTCGACGTAGATCCGGGAGAAGCAACCAACCGTACGGTCGTTACGTTTGTCGGCGAACCCGAAGCCGTGGTTGAAGCCGCCCTCAGAGGGATGAAAAAGGCTGCAGAGCTTATCGACATGCGCCATCATCACGGTGCGCATCCCCGCATGGGAGCCACTGATGTGTGCCCGCTGATTCCTGTAAGCGGAGTCACTCTCGAAGAATGCGCAGAACTGGCAAGAGGTCTTGCCAAAAGAGCATCGGAAGAACTCGGAATTCCTTGCTATTGTTATGAGGCTGCGGCGTTCACTACTGAGCGTAAAAATCTCGCGGTATGCCGCGAAGGTGAGTATGAAGGCCTTCCGGAAAGGCTTGGAAAGCCTGGCAAAGGTCCTGATTTCGGCGACCGTCCGTTCGATGACTCCGTTGCAGCTACCGGCTGTACTGCTGTAGGAGCCCGCGATTTCCTTATTGCCGTCAACTTCAACTTGAACACCACATCGACAAGGCGTGCTAACGCCATAGCTTTCGATGTCAGAGAGAAAGGAAGACCAAAACGCGAAGGAAACAAACCAAACGGCAAACCAGTGAAGGATGAGAACGGTAACACCATCATGATTCCCGGAACGCTCAAAGGGACAAAAGCTATCGGATGGTTTATCGATGAATACGGTATCGCTCAGGTTTCGATGAATATCACGGATATGTCGAAGACGCCTCTGCATACGGCATTCGATGAAGTCTGTCGTGCGGCTGCTGCAAGAGGAATCCGCGTAACCGGAACCGAAATCGTCGGACTCATTCCTAAGAAAGCCCTTATCGAGGCCGGAAAGCATTATCTTCGTCTCCAGCAACGTTCCCTCGGTATTCCGGAAAGCGAAATTATCAAGATAGCCGTGAAATCCATGGGTCTCGACGAGCTGAAACCTTTCGTTCCGGAAGAGAAAGTGATTGAGTTCATGCTTGAGAAGGGGAAGGAGCGCAAACGCCTCGTCGACATGACATGCACCGGATTTGCGGATGAGACCGCATCGGAATCTCCGGCTCCCGGCGGCGGCTCCATTTCCGCATATATGGGAGCGCTCGCCGCCGCTCTCGGCACTATGGTGGCCAATCTTTCCGCACATAAGGCCGGCTGGGACGACCGCTGGGAGGAATTCTCAGACGTGGCTGAAAAGGGACGCGACATTCAGGACCGTCTAATCAGACTTGTCGACGAAGACACCGAGGCATTCAATATGATTATGGACGTTTTCGCAATGCCGAAGAACACGCCCGAAGAGAAGAAGGCGCGTGCAGAAGCTCTTGAGAAAGCCACGTTGCATGCCACTCAGGTTCCGTTGTCAACAATGAAGGCCGCATCCGAGGCATTCGATATTCTTCAGCAGATGGCAGAGAAGGGGAATCCCGCTTCAGTGAGCGATGCCGGTGTCGGCGTACTCGCCGCAAGAGCTGCTGTCCTCGGCGCTGAACTCAATGTAAAGATCAATGCCGCCGGGCTGAAAGATAGGGAAGCCGCCGACCGGATACTCCGGGAAGCAGAGGAAATCGCATCCGCAGCATGTCGGAGCGAAAAGGCCATTCTTGAAATTGTGAACTCAAAAATAGCCGAATCATAATGGCGGATTTATTAATAAAAAACTGCATCATAGCTACTCCCCTCGGCAAGGAGGCCGTCAAAGGGGAGCGGATGAATGATCTTTCCGTCTGCAATGATGGCTCAATCCTAATTATCGACGGCAAGATTGAAAATGCCGGAGAAACCATCGGTCTGCCGAAATCCATTCCTGCTGACATCCCTGTGCTCGATGCCGGAGGCCGCGTGGCACTGCCAGGTTTCATAGATTCCCATACTCATCTTATATTTGGAGGATACCGTCCCGATGAATTCGGATGGCGACTGAATGGCGAATCATATATGAGTATCATGCAGCGAGGAGGGGGAATACAGTCCACTGTAAACGCCACCCGCGGCGAAACTTTTGAAAATCTTAAGCGGAAAGCAGAATGGTTTCTCGACCGCATGTCGGAAATGGGTGTGACCACCGTTGAGGCAAAAAGCGGCTATGGTCTTGATAAAGACACAGAATTGAGAATGCTCGATGTGATCAATTCCCTCGCCGCGGATGATAACCGTAAACTCAATGTTGTCGGTACTTTTCTCGGAGCTCATGCCGTCCCGTTGGAATACAAAGGGAGAACATCGGAATATGTGGATTTCCTTATCTCTGAGATGCTTCCGCTGGTTAAAGATAAAGCACAGTTCTGCGATATTTTCACTGAAAAGGATGTGTTTGAGATTGATGAATCGAGAAAGCTTCTGAAGGCAGCCTCGGATATGGGCTTCCGTCTCAAACTTCATGCCGATGAGATAGTTACACTCGGAGGTGCCGAATTAGCTGCCGAACTCGGGGCTGTTTCAGCCGATCATCTGCTTCACGTAAGCGATCAGGGTATCCGGGAGATGGCCGAAAGGGGAGTAGTGGCAACATTGCTTCCTTTGACGGCTTTCGCTTTGAAAGAACCCTTCGCACCCGCGCGCCGTTTTATAGAGGCCGGCGCGGCAGTAGCGCTTGCCACCGACCTGAATCCCGGTTCATGTTTCAGCGGTTCGATTCCCCTCACAATTGCATTGGCATGCATCTATATGAGAATGACTATTGAGGAGACAATCACGGCATTGACTCTGAACGGCGCGGCAGCTCTCGATCTGGCCGGGGAGACAGGCTCTATAGAGAAAGGGAAAAGAGGAGACATCGCGCTGCTCGAATTCGACAATTATCGGATGCTCCCCTATTATGTCGGAATGAATTGTGTCCGGACCACCATTTGTGGCGGACGGATCGTCTCCGGCAAAGATATTTGATTTTTAACCATTTAATACGCATATTATCATGCATAAACTTGAAACTTACGCGATAGGCTCTTCAGAGCTTACCTACGACCTGATAGAGAAGATTCTCAACGACAAGACACGGCTCGTTTTGTCGGACGAAGGAAGGGAACGCATCGCGGCATGCCGCGAATTCCTCGATACCAAGACCGAAACCGACGGAGCTCCGATTTATGGTGTAACAACAGGTTTCGGATCTCTTTTCTGGCACTTCTTGGGGCTTCTGTATTTCCGATGCTGTGCTCCGCTGCTGCTACCAGGGTCGTTGCCCTCTTAAGCCCAGCGCCTTTCAGCCTTGCATCTCTCCATATCTTGTTTACACCTTCCACTCCAAGTTCCCTGATATCACAGGGC
>URNY01000073.1 GCA_900549375.1 uncultured Bacteroidales bacterium
CGTAGGCGCCAGATATTTGATAGATGAGGTCACCACTCCGTCCACAACATAGAGCGGATCGTTGTCGCCGTTGAAGGAGGAGGCTCCGCGGATGCGGATGGAGGGCTCGGAACCGGGAACGCCCGTTCCTTGCACCACCTGCACTCCGGAGGCCTTTCCCTGCAGGGCCTGGCCGGCGGTGACTATGGGACGGTTCTGGAAATCTTTCTTATCGATGGTGGAGATGGCTGTGGTCACATCGCGGCGTTTCACCTGGCCGTAGCCGATCACCACCACTTCGTCGAGCATGGCCTGGTCCTCCTTGAGCACGATCCGCACCTCCGGAGCGGCTTTCGCCTCAACGCTCGTGTAACCCACTGACGTCACCACCAGACGCGCGCCCTTCTCGGCCATAAGGGTGAATTCCCCTTCGAGACCGGTGGCGGCTCCCACTGTGGTGCCTTTCACTAATACGGTGGCTCCGATCACGGGCTCACCGGCTTCATCGACCACCGTTCCTTTCACGGTTATCGGAGAGGCCGAGGCGGCCAACGTCACCGACACCATCAGCGTCAGCATCAGAAGCAGCCTTGAAATCAGGTTAGTTTTCATGAAATTTGAAGATTTTAATTATTGTTCGTTTCATTTAGCGGCATCTGCCGCAGTGGAATCGCAGGAAACCATCTACCTGCAAATTTATGGCGGTTTCTCTCTGCGCGATTCTCAGGGTAAATATACCGGGTAAATCAATGCAATCGTTTTATCTCTGGTTGTCAAAACATTGCCTTCACCGACACCACTCCCGCGAGTAAACTATTCAATCACCACATGGCCGAGAGTCTTGACGGCTTCGATGAACTTGTCTTTGGGAAGAATAGCCTTGTTGCGTGTGCGGAAGCGATAGTTGTAGACGGTCTGCGCCGAGCAATGCAGGAAATCGGCAATTTTCACACTGTCGGTGATGCCGAGGCGCACAAGCGCATAGATGCGCAATTCCATCGAGAGCAGCTCTCCCTCTTTGGGAAGCAATTCCTGCCCCGGCTGGAGAAGGTTGTTGAAATCAGTGATAAACTGCGGATACAGATGCAGGAAGATCGCGTCAAAATTCGCGTAGAAATCTTTCATGGCATCTTTCTCCAGAGTCTTCCCCTCGGTAAGATTGCGGATATCGTCCCATTGCATCACTTTTGCCTTCCGGTTGATAGTGCGCCGGAAATCGTCCATATGCTTGATAAACTGGGAGCAGAGCGAGAAGGCATAGCCCACGTATTCCTCTTTGACATAGTTCGATTCGTTCAGCTCGGCATTAGCCTGTTTGAGCTGGCGGTTGAGCGATGTCAGCCGGTCGTTCATCTCGGAAAGCTCCTCTTTGGCCTTGGAAAGTTCGGCGACGCGAGCGTTGAGCAGCAGGTTTCTCTCGTCAAGTTCGCGACGGGCCGCTTTGAGATGGCGCATCTCCCGGATAATCACGGCCACAGCCACTCCGAACCCGATACTGAGCAGACTCACCAGGATGAGGAAGATGCGTCGCATCCTCTCCTGCGACCGGAGCTTCTCCTGATAGGCGGCGTTGATCTTATGCTGCAGAGGGGCGATGGTGCTTGCCCTGACCCGGTTGGGATATTTAAGGGCGGCCTCCATGCAATAGCCTATGTAATTGTGGGCGCGTTCCACATCCCCCTCTTCGAGACAGAGCATGGCCAGTCGCTGCAGCGAGGCTATGTCGCGGTTGCAGAGCTGGACGTCGGTTATGGCCGACATAGCCACATAGCGCATGCCGTTCTCCTTGTCGCCGTTTTTGAGATAGAGACATCCGAGGATATAGGCGTTCTTTGCATCGTCGGGCGTCGAGAGTGCCGATGAATCCACCACCTTCCTGACCTTGGTTATGAATTCATTGCGCTTCTTTTCGGAAGCGCCGAGAAGACTCCAGCCACGATACCACAGATACTCATGGTCGTCCTCGGGCAGAATCGATATGAGCGAGTCCTTATACTGGTTCGACTTGTCGAAATATACGTTGGCCCCTATCGGATTGATACGTGCATAGTTGGCCATGTGGTCGTAAAGATAGGCCATCTGCGCGTAATATTCCTTCTTCAGCGCCCCGGGCACCTTCCCCCCTTCAAGTCCGCGCATTTCGGCGGCGGCTTCCATCAGCAGACCCGAGGCCGCAAGCAGGAACGACCTCTTTATCCTCAGGTCAGCAATAGCTGTGGAATCGCCGTTGGCCACAGCTATGTTCCGGCTGCGGTCCAGACAGTTCATGGCCGAGTCGATGCTGCGCCTCGAGAAGATATCATAGAGCATCATGTTGGCGCGGTAGCGTTCTTCGTCATTGCGGGCCTGACGCAGTTTCTGCCTGTAATCCTCGATCATGAATTCCTGCTTTTTCTCCAGACTCACGCGGTCGTCGAGCAGCGAGTCGAGATATTGCAGGAGATTCTCGTTGGAGGGAGCGGCATGTATCTGCGCGAAGGCCGAGGCCGCGAGCAGAAGCATCAGGTGGCGGAGTAGTTTCATGGTGGTGTAAGTATGGCGCGGCATCTGCCGCAGTTTATCAAAGCTTTCTTATCAAAGCGAGGAGAGGTCGGTCACGACGAAGGGCGCGTTCACTGCCTCGTGCGCGGCGCGACGGGCTATGGGCGCGTTGGTGTCGTCGACGGGCGTCGAGTACTCGCCGTTTTTGTTGCTCGACACGGAATAGCGCCAGGGGCAGGCATCGGTGGTGCGGCCTGTCAACGGGGTTATCAGTGTCTCGAATACGGCACATGCGGCGGCATAACGGCTTATGCCGTAGTCCATGTGGTAGCTGTCGCGGGTGAGCTGCATTCCGTTGTCGACGTTGAGCGAGGTGGTGCGCAGGTTCTCGAGCACGGCACCCGTGGAGATCACGATGTCGGCGGCGGTCTCCTCAACCACTTTCTGCGCCACGTGCGTCGTGGTGGCGAACATCGTGGCCCTGTTGTCGTTGAAATTGCTCTTGAGAACATTCGAGCCGTTGCTGTAGGTCTGGGCCATGATGTATGCGATGGTCGGGCGATGGTCGGGCTGCGCCTTCCATATCCTGTCGATCAGTCCGTTGAGGGACGCCTTAAGGGTGCCCGGCCATTCCCAGCCCTCTTTGCGCCCGGTGTGTTCCTGAATCACCACAATGTCCCATACGCGCTCCGCAAGCGCTTTGGCCGGAGAGTCGTCGAGACTTTCGTTGTCGCGCCACTCCTTGTCGCCGGGATGGCTGTGACGCATAGCGCAGATTCCATTCTTGTCGAAATTCGCGAGATATTCCGGGAGTGTGTAGCCTCCGTGGAAAAGACGGATCATGTGCACGTTGTCGATGCCGGAGGCTGTGAGCATCCCGGGAAGATGCTGGGTGGCGTCTTGGGTGAAACTGTTTCCTATGAAGAGGATATTGATTTCGCCGTCACCCTTCTCAAGAGGAGGGTTATAGGGTCGGTAAACCTCGCTGCCCCAGGTCCGCGCACCGTCGGCGAAACAGAAATAGAGATGCTTGCGGGCGTTGATCACGCAGAGCAGTCCGTCGCCGGCCTTCACGCCCATATCTGTTCCGTTGAGTGTGAGATTGCCGTCGGAGCCTATGCCGGCCGAAGGAGCGTTGTTCCGGATATCCTTCGGCGTCTCTGTCTTGCTGAGCTGACCGTTGACCGTCCAGTAGGGATTGGTGACATTCACCGTCAGATAAGGCACACCGTTCCGGGCTACAGAGAGTTTCTCGCCGGAAACCGATGATGCCGTAATGCCTGTGGAGCTTACATTAAACGATTTGCAATAATCGCCGGCGTCAGTCCGCTCCGCGATGAAATCTTTCAACGCGGCATAGTCAGCCGTCGGAGCATCCGAACCGTGATCGGGAGCATCGGGGCCGTCGCCGTTATTGCCACAAGCGGCGGTTGCGACTGCCAGGAGAAGCAACAGGAATATATTCTTAAGAGTTTTCATGATGTTTGCCAAAGATACGAATAAGGTTTTGAAGTATAGGTTTCAGAAGTGTTAAAAAGCTGCTTATAGCGCAGGAAACATGTTCCTGCCGCTATAAACAGCTTTGTCGAAATATCTCATTTATTTGAGAATCACTTTGCTTACCTTCGAGCCGCAACGGCGGATGAAGATGCCATTTTCGGGGTTGGCCACTTTCACGCCCTGAAGGTTGAAATATTCCACAGGAGCATTTTCAGCCTCTATCTCGACACCTTTCGACTGGGAGGGAACGGTCTTGGTGAGAGTCAGCACGCTTGTGTGAGTATTGAGCGAAAGCGTATAGGTGCCTTTGAGATTTGCTTTGATCGGAAGACATATCTCTGTCTGGTTGGCATCTTTGGTAACCTTGCCGTCGGCACCGATCGTACGGTGGTCGGAACGCATGTCATGGAAGCCTGCAAGTTGCACGGTGATAGGATTGCCGGCTTCGGCAGCCGCCGGAGCCGCCGGTTCGAAGATTGGTTCCTGTCCGGCTGTGAAACCATAGTAGGGACGTCCGGAGCGACCGCGGATCTTGAATTCCTTCACGCCCTCTTCCTGCCCGAAATCATAGCTTTCCAGAACATAGACGCCGGCATTGTCGGGATGTGTGAAATGATATGTCTCGTCAGGAATCTCCCATTTGTTCACTCCGTTCTTCAATTCATCGGTCTTGTGCCCGATTCCAAACGTGCGCCATTTGGTCGGCGTGCCTGTAACCTTGATCTTGTTTTCGGCAGGCCAGAAGGTGACGGTGCACTCGGTAAGTTCGCAGACACCTCCCGCGAACTGGAACTCGCCCGGTGTAAGGCCGTTCTCCTTCACGCCATCGGCAAAGGATATAGTGTTGCCTTTGGGGCCGTCTTCCCTGACATCGAGAAGACTGTGGCAATTGCTTTTGGCACCGATCTGATAGAACCAGGCTTCAGTAGCGCTTAGTTTCAGTTCCTCAAGCTTGGCTTTGGTTGCCTCGTCGGTAGGCTGACCCTCAGCATTGAACTTGGCGATGAGCTTGAAACCGGTGTTGCCGAGCGTGCCGTCGGCTTTCTCGGTGAGGGTAACGATTTTCTTCGGATGGCAAGAATACGATCCGTCGCCGTTGGCGGTCATGTCCTCCCCTTTGTAAGAGAGATTCTTCTTTGCCGCTGTACCGGTCAGATTCATCTGGGTGGCGGTTCCGTCGGCTGCCTCGCCGATATAGAGGAGGTGGTAGGACACTTCGGCCTGACTTGCAAGAGCGAGAGTCATGGCAGTACCAAGAAAGAGTAATTTTCGCTTCATAATTAAGCAATGTTTTAAGGTTAATATTGTTGTTTTGTTATTGTCGTGTCATACTTTTCAGGTCTGTGACTGTGGCAGCGCATAGTGTGTGCGGACAAGACAAAATTATATTCTTTCCCACTTACCTTCATCTCAGAGTAAAACCGCAAAGTAAGTTTTTTATAACGTTTTCCAAATCTCAACTTATTATTCACCAATATATTCCCGAATAATCACATCGGCTGCAAAGTAACCTTTCGCCCTTGCATCAGGACCTTTCCCCAAATGTTTACATCGACTTTTTCTTTGCGCGATAGCGCTCATGTCGCGTTTTTTATTTAAATTTGGGAATAAACTTTATGTCGTAATTATTCGTAATTATTATGTCGTTCTTTGGTACCATCAGGAAGGTGTTTCTCTACAGTATAATTTATCGGGCGATATTCGGCTCAGACAGCTCCCGCCGCACGCCCCGACGCGACTGTGGCAGTCCCGATGGATTCCACGGGGTGGACGACTGCCGCGACGATTACGACTACGACTACGACCGCGGCTACGAGTCGGGGCTCGGCTTCCGCGAAGAACTCGACGAGGAATTCGACTACGATGACACCCCCGGCTATTACGACCGTTTCGGTAATGGCTTCGACAGCGACGGCTTCGATGACGGCTTCGCCGATGGTTTTGGCCATGACGACGACCTGTAGGGACGCGATATATCGCGTCCGCCGCGTCAATGCATCTACCGCGTCAATGCGTCCACCGCGCTATCCCTCCTCATATCAATGTTCTCGATCTTAAGGTAAAAAAATATGAAATCAATCAAAGAGATTTTCAGAATAGGCACAGGCCCCAGTTCAAGCCACACCATGGGTCCCCGTCAGGCGGCTATGGAGTTCCTTCGCCGCGCACCCAAAGATGCCGCCTCCTATGAGGTGGTGCTCTACGGAAGCCTCGCGGCAACCGGCAAGGGGCACATGACCGACACGGCTATCGAGGATGTCTTCAAGCATCAGGGTAAACTCGTGAAGATTACCTGGATGCCCGATATCTTCCTCCCCTACCATCCCAACGCCATGAAACTGCGTGCTTTCGGTCCGACAGGTGAGAATGGCGAGGCGCCGGAATGCCTTTTCGAGATGACGGTGTATAGCGTCGGTGGCGGAGCTATCCGCATAGAGGGCGATCCCGAGGAAACCTCACGCGAAATCTACCCGATGAATAAGCTCACCGATATCCTCGAATATTGCGAGAAGTCGGGAAAATGCTATTGGGAATATGTGGAGGATTGCGAAGGTCAGGAAATATGGCAATATCTCCACAACGTCTGGGAGGCCATGAAAGCGGCCGTGGAGCGCGGTATCGCACGCGAGGGACGTCTTCCCGGTCCCCTCAACCTGCGGCGCAAGGCTGCCCAGTATTACGTCAAGGCCACCGGCTACCGCGATAATCTCAAAAGCCGCGGACTCACCTTCTCATACGCCTTGGCCGTGAGCGAGGAGAACGCTTCGGGCGGCGAGATCGTCACGGCTCCGACATGCGGCTCCTGCGGCGTTGTGCCGGGCGTGCTCTATCATATCTGGAAAAGTCGCGAGCTCCCGGAGATGCGTATTCTCAGAGCTTTGGCAACCGCGGGTCTCATCGGCAACGTGGTGAAGCACAATGCCTCGATCTCCGGCGCCGAAGTGGGTTGTCAGGGTGAGGTCGGTGTGGCCTGCGCCATGGCGGCGGCCGCCGCCAACCAGCTTTTCGGCGGCAGTCCCGCGCAAATCGAATATGCGGCGGAAATGGGCCTCGAACACCATCTCGGCATGACATGCGACCCGGTATGCGGACTCGTACAGATTCCCTGCATCGAGCGCAACGCCTACGCAGCGGCGCGCGCCCTCGACGCCAACATTTACTCATCCTTCTCCGACGGAGTCCATCGCGTATCGTTCGATAAGCTCGTGAATGTGATGAAGGAGACAGGCCACGACCTCCCTTCGCTTTATAAAGAGACGGGAACGGGCGGTCTCGCCAAGGATTACCAACAGATGTAAGAAATTTAGACTCTGTCCCTCGAGGAAATATTATGAAAGCTGTATATTTACATGGCCTCGGTTCTTCGGGAAGCTCGGCCACGGCGCAACGGCTGCGCCGCTCGCTTCCCAACTCGATAGAAGTGCTCTCTCCCGACATACCGGTTCAGCCGGAAATGGCGATATCTTTTCTGCGGCGCTTCGCCGCGCAGCATCTCGGCCCCGACGACATTATCGTAGGCACTTCGATGGGCGCCCTCTACGCCCAGCTGTTCAAAGGCTGGCGACGGATACTGGTGAATCCGTCGTTTCACACATCGCGCCATCTGGCCGAGAAAATCGGTCAGCGACTCCCTTTCCATACTCCGCGACAGGACGGAGCCACGGACTTCGAGGTGAATCAGAAACTTATAAAGAAATTTGAGAAATTAGAGGCCGACCAGTTCTCTCCGAAATTCGGTATCTTCAATCCGCGCCATAAGGACTCGCCGGAGCAGGTAACCGGCTTCTTCGGCTCGCGAGACACGGTGGTGAACTGTCGCCCGGAGTTCTCGGAGCATTTCTCCGACCTCCGCGAGTTCGACGGCGAGCACCGTCTCGACCCCGACACCACCCTCAACCTCATCGTCCCCGAAATCCGCTCCCACTTCGGCCTTTAGACTCTGCGCCGGTTTATTCGGCTGCAGGCTCCTCTTCTGTCTCTTTTTCGCGCTTCTCGTAGGCATCGACGATGCGCTGCACAAGCGGATGGCGCACTATATCTTTCTTCTCATATTCGATTACTCCGATACCTTTCACGCCCCGGAGGATCCGGAGCGCCTGGAGGAGACCGCTCTGGACGGTACGCGGCAGGTCGATCTGTGTGGTGTCGCCCGTGATTATCATCTTGCCGTTCATGCCGAGACGTGTCAGAAACATCTTCATCTGATGGCGCGTGGTGTTCTGTGCCTCGTCGAGGATTATCACGGCGTCGTTGAGCGTGCGTCCGCGCATAAATGCCAGCGGCGCTATCTGGATTGTGTCGGCCTCCATATACTCCTTAAGCTTCTGCTGGGGAATCATATCCTCAAGAGCATCGTAAAGCGGCTGGAGATAGGGATCGATCTTATCTTTCATGTCGCCGGGAAGGAAGCCGAGCTTCTCACCGGCCTCGACTGCCGGACGCGAAAGGATGATGCGGCGGCACTCTTTGTTCTTGAGAGCCCGCACGGCCAAAGCTATGGCGATATAGGTCTTGCCCGTTCCTGCGGGACCGAGGGCGAAAGTGAGGTCGTTTTCCGAGAAGCTGCGCACCATCCGCGACTGGTTGGCGTTACGCGGCGCGATCGGGCGCCCGTTCTGGCCGTAGATTATCACCCCTTCGGCATTCACCTCTTTCGGAGCCTCGCCGCGCACGATGTCGATGATGGCATCTTCATCGAGCTTGTTGTATTTGGCCGCATGAGCCTCTATCTGATGAATCTTTTTCTCGAACTCCGCCGTCTCGCTGTCCTCCCCTATAACCTTTATCACATTTCCCCGCGCGGCCATACGGAGCTTGGGGAAAAGATTGCGTATAAGATTTATATTGGCATTGTTGACGCCATAAAACGTCTGAGGGTCGACGCTGTCGATTATCACTATTCTCTCTATCATCCTTTTCTTCCTTTCATCCAATTTATCCCACGGAGCCTTCGAGCGAGATCTGCAGGAGTTTCTGAGCCTCTACGGCAAATTCCATCGGAAGCTTGTTCATCACCTCGCGGGCATAACCACCCACTATCAGCGAGACGGCCTCCTCGGCCGGTATGCCGCGCTGACGGCAATAGAAGAGCTGCTCTTCGTTGATCTTCGAAGTTGTGGCTTCATGCTCCACGGTGGAGCTGTCGTTGCGCACGTCGATATAGGGGAATGTGTGGGCGCCGCATTCATCGCCCATCAGTAGCGAGTCGCATTGCGTAAAGTTGCGGCAGCCGGTAGCGCCTTTCGACATGCGTACGAGACCGCGGTAGCTGTTCTGCGACTTGCCGGCCGATATACCTTTGCTCACAATCGTAGAGCGGGAGTTGCGTCCGATATGTATCATCTTGGTGCCGGTGTCGGCCCGCTGCATGTTGTTGGTGACGGCCACCGAATAGAACTCCCCTACCGACTCGTCGCCGCGAAGCACGCACGAAGGGTATTTCCATGTTATCGCCGAACCGGTCTCGACCTGCGTCCATGAGATCTTGGAGCGGTGGCCGCGGCATAGTCCGCGCTTGGTCACGAAGTTATAGATGCCTCCGCGACCTTCGCGGTCGCCGGCATACCAGTTCTGAACCGTGCTGTATTTCACTTCGGCACGCTCCTCGCAGATTATCTCCACAATGGCGGCATGAAGCTGGTTCTCGTCGCGCATCGGCGCGGTGCATCCTTCGAGATAGCTGACGTAGGCATCGTCGTCGGCCACGATCAGCGTCCGTTCGAACTGCCCTGTGCCGGAAGCGTTGATGCGGAAATAGGTGCTCAGCTCCATCGGACATCTCACCCCTTTGGGGATATACACGAAGGAACCGTCGGAGAACACCGCCGAATTCAGCGCGGCATAGAAATTATCGCGATAGGAAACCACCGTACCCAAATATTTGCGCACAAGGTCGGGGTAATCTTTCACCGCCTCGGAGAATGAACAGAAGATCACGCCCATCTCGGCGAGCTTTTCGCGATGGGTGGTCTTGACGCTCACCGAATCCATCACCGCATCGACGGCCACGCCGGCGAGCTGTTTCTGCTCTTCGAGCGAGATACCGAGCTTGTTGAAAGTTTTCACCAGCTCCGGATCGACCTCATCCATGCTTTTCTTCAGCTCCTTTTTCTTGGGAGCGGCATAATAGCTGATGGCCTGGAAATCGATGGGCGGAATCTTGAGATGCGCCCATTCCGGCGGAGTAAGCGTCTGCCAGTATCTGAAAGCCTTCAGACGGAACTCGAGGAGCCATTCCGGCTCACCCTTCTTGCGCGAGATGAGCCGCACAGTCTCTTCTGTCAGGCCGGGGGCCACAACCTCCGTGTCGATATCCGAAGTGAAACCGTATTTATATTCCGAATCGGTGGCTTCGCGCAGGGTCTGTTCCGACCTTGCGGCCGCATCCATCCGCCCCCTCTTTTCCTCTTCCATATTCGCCATAACGTATGTTTTCATATCATGCGATAACATATCCCTAAATATCATACGTTACCGCATGTTTACATATATTACGCGAAATTACAAAAAAAAGTTGAACCCTCGGAACGAATATTATACATATATTTCTCTGCAATTTATCGGAAATCATATCCCAATGAGAGCTGAAAAAGATTCTGTCGATGAGTAAGCGAATAGTTTTCTCTGTTGGCTTTAGCTACTTTATAAAGATTCGTCAGACCGAAATCAATGTTCGCGCCGATATAGATGTTGCGTATCGTTGCCCCTATGCCCGCTCTCCATCCGAGGGCTAAGCGGTTGAAACGGTCGTCACGCTCGCTGTCGCCCGTAGAATAAAGGGACGAACCACTGTAAAACACCGCGTTGTCGAGTTTAAAGCCCATACAACCTTTCATCGAGAAACCGATATTCAGCACCGGACCCGTGAAAACCGAAATTGCAAAATTGCGGTGAAAATCAAACCGATAACCCAAATCGAGAGGGATACGCATGCCCCACTGCTTAATCTGACGGTCAGATTTCGCCGCAGCACTTATATTATCCAGAATATGATCAGGCAGCGCATCGCGCAGATTATATCTAACGGAAAGAGTGTTGAAAAAGAAACTGACACCGGGTTCAAAATATAGATTGGCAATGATCGGCATATTGAAAACTGCCCCGATGCTGACACCGCTACGCGAACCTAAATAGTCCTGTGTCAAAGAAATTCTGTCATGAAGATTTGTCTGCCGGAATGTGCGCGGACATGTCATGTCAAGAGCCGCGCGTACGCCGAAATATGCCTTGTTATTAGGATTGTTAAATAGGTTCCTCTCCGCTGATGCTATAAGCGGCAACAATCCCGAAAGGAGAACCAAGCATAACCTGCTCCAAGTTGATCCGGCAACCCGAGATATTCTATTTTCAAACATTCCTGATTTGTTATTTCCTATATTATGTTTTCTGTGAAATTCTGTCGCGCCGTGTTTCTCCGGCATACAGAGACTCAGGCCGAGTATTATATCTTTACGTTGATCACGACATAGTCTTTATGCACATACCCCTTAATCTTCAGATGTCTCGGTTCCTCAGGTTCAGCCGAACGAGCGGTCAACGTCATTTTGGGAGAGTCAATCTCATATTCAACCGTCAGCCAACAGCTCTTGACGACCTCGACATTATCCTCAACTTCCTCAGTGGAAGAGGCCTCGCCTCCCATTATCTCCAAAGTGACAATCCCCTTGAAACCGTAAATCTCCTTGACTCCCCCTTCTGCAGGGAAGTCAACAGTCCGTGGGAAACCCTCGTCAACCTCATTCTCGACATAGCAACCCGACAGTAACAACAACATCATCCCAACTATGGTCACAATACCATATTTCCCGGCTACAATACACCCCCTTGCCACTCTTTTACAAAGGATTCCCATAAGTAATCAATCTAAGTTTAGCATGTATATCCCTACAGGACAAATGCTTAATTTTTTTTGACCAAGCGACGGAAGCGATAAATCGCTTCCGTCGCCGCAATGCATCCCTGTAATTAGCTCTCGCCGTGTCGCTGAATGTAGGGACGCGATATATCGCGTCCACCGCGACAGTTCCCTAAGCAATCGGTATCATCCGCTATTTATGCCGGATTATCCTGATCATCGTTTCTGTCTCGATATCGGTGATATACAGCGTGAAATCACGTCCCACTGGGTCAGCCTCCTCGTTAAGCAGTTCGATGGTAAGCACATTATCCTTTATGCGGCATGAGAGCCACTCATTGCTGTATTCCGTAACCCGCTTCCATCGTTTTTGAGGCACCTGTTCCGGCAGACTGAAAGTATTATGGGTGAGACATTCGAGTTTTACGGTGCCTCCGATAGGTGCCGATTCTATAGTTATATTGTCGCTGTTATCCTTCACCTTCGACATAGTCACCGAGACAGCCTCCGGATCGGAATTCTCAATCAGATTCCAATGCATAGGCTTGCCGCAAGGCCCGTCAGTCCCTTCACATCCGGCAATAAAGACCAAGGCAACAGCCATCACAAAGTATAAGATCAGTCGATGCCTTTCCTTTTCTTTTCTCATATTCCTGCAATTTAGAAATTCAAATTTCGCAAATATATTCTCTCTTGACAAACTCATGCATAGAATCTTGACCGCGACAGACGCATCCGGATTACTTATTTCTCCGGATTTGGATTATACTCTCCGTGGCGGCCACTACGTCCTCTACTTTCAGTTTAACGTCGATATCAGCGGGCGCCGATTGCATGTCCGGAAAATCGAAAGTCAGGAACTGCTTCGAGATATCAGCTTTCATAAAATCTGCTGTAACTTCATGTGCGTCGAGCTTAATGGCCCCATTTTCGTTCGGGTCGGCAGAGACGAAACAGATATTTCTGCCCGATGTGCATGTCAGTATCACCTTACCACCTTTGGGAGAAACGCTGACCACGACATTATCGCTTTTGTTTTTCTGTTGACGGATCTCCACCGTCACATCCTCCGCGTTGGTGTTGCTCTCGACTTTCCAGATCATCGGTTCCCCCGAAGGTCCATCGTTATCCCCGTTATCATCCTTACATGAAGCCATCGTCAATACCAACAATAACCCCATTGCGGCCAGAATACCAGATAATTGAGTTTTCATGATGATTGATCTTTAAATTATAGATACATATATATTTGGCAAATTCAGAAGTCTATATTCAGAATGCGCTAATATAAATAATTTCAAGAAGAAAGAAAAGAAAAATCAACAAAATCTGCAATTAAATGACATATCGATTGATTTTTTAATATGGACACCTTAATTTAAGTTTGTTTAAGAGTGCTGACGATGGCGGACGCATCTCGGATGCGTCCGCCGCCAGCCATGCCCTAAGCAATCGGTATCATCCGCTATTTATGCCGGATTATCCTGATCATCGTTT
>URNY01000074.1 GCA_900549375.1 uncultured Bacteroidales bacterium
ATTAAAACGTTTGCAAAATATTTGGTGGAACGAAAATAAAGTATTAGCTTTGCGATGTCAGGATATTGTAAAGGCAATATTCTGATGAAGTTTTTTCATAGGATTAGATTTTTTAAGGTTTAGTTATGGTTTGTCGGGAGACACACCATAATTTTTTTGTGCATATCCCCTCTTTCGAAAATCATAAATATATGGGATTGCGGAGAAGAAGATTGAAATGTAATTTTGCAAACGGAATCCATCCTTATATTATAATGTGTGGAACTCCGACCCGATAGCAGTTACTTATATTGAATACCATCCGGAGTAAAATACTGTCGCTATTGGCGATTTCCCTTTTTCCGTCGGCTTTACCGCCGGCTGTCGGCGTTGTGTCCGCATCCGCGGCGCAGCGAACTTCTGAGGAGATGGGGGACACCGCGGCCGTAACGCTCGCGGAGGTGAATGTGGTCGCACTCAAACAGGAGCGGATGCTGCGCGGCAACGCCGTCTCGGCTACCGTTATCGGCCGCGCTGCACTCGAAGAACTCAACGCCGTATCGATAAAGGGAATCTCCGACCTTGTGCCCAACCTCTATATCCCCGATTATGGCTCCCGCATCACATCCTCCATATATGTTAGAGGTATCGGGGCGCGTATGGATCAGCCCGCTGTCGGACTGAATGTGGACAATGTTCCGTATCTGAATAAAAACTGCTACGACTTCGATGTGGCCGACATAGCGTCGGTTGAGATGTTGCGCGGCCCGCAGTCGGCGCTTTACGGACGCAACACAATGGGAGGCCTTATAAACATCACCACTCTTTCGCCTATGCGCTGGCAGGGCTGGCGCTTCATGGCTGAAGGGGGGCGCGGCAACGACTGGCGTTTCTCGGCAGGCCACTATCATAAATTCAGCAACCGGGTGGCCTCGTCGCTAACCCTTTCTTTCGCTTATCTGGGCGGCTTCTTCCGCAATCAGCATAGCGGCAAACTCCTTGATAAAGAAATTGGCGGAGGCGCCCGGTGGAAAACGCAATGGCGCGTCAGCGACCGCGTCTATCTGCAGAACGCACTGTCGGCTACGCTGCTCCGGCAGGGAGGCTATCCCTACGAATATATGGCCACCGGCGAGATAAACTATAACGACACATGTTTCTACCGCAGGTTCACGCTTGCCGACGGTCTCTCAGTGAGCTATCGCGGCGAGGGATGGAACCTGACATCGATAACCTCCCTGCAGCATCTCGACGACAACATGACACTCGATCAGGATTTTCTCCCCCTTCCATATTTCACCCTCACCCAGAAACAGAAAGAAACATCTATAACGGAAGATATCGTAGCCCGCGGCAAAGCGGCCGGCGGCCATTATAAATGGCTCGGCGGAATCTTCGGCTTTTACAAGCATCTCAACATGCAGGCTCCGGTCACTTTCAAGGATACCGGAATACGGGAACTTATAGAAAATCACCGCAACGCCGCCAATCCCGGCTACCCGATAGAGTGGGATACCCGTCAGTTCCCTCTCAACAGCGATTTTTTCATCCCGACATGGGGCATCGCTCTCTATCATGAATCGAAGTATGACCTCGGGCGCTGGCATTTCACGGCCGGTATACGCCTCGATTACGAACATTCGCGACTCAGCTACCGCAGCCATTGCGACACCGGATACACCATCATGCGCATTGCGGAAGGTGATGAAAAGGAGCCCTACAGCCATATCGACATCGACATCGACGACACCGGGAAGATTGGCCGCCATTACTTCACGTGGATGCCGAAAGCATCAGTGCTCTACGATCTGCCGGGCACACTCGGAAACGTATATGTGTCGGTGACGAAGGGATATAAATCCGGCGGATTCAATACGCAGATGTTCAGCGAAGTGCTCCAGCAGCGGCTCATGAACATCATGGGCATAGGGGAGCGCTACGACATCGACCGCATCGTCGGATACCGCCCCGAGTACAGCTGGAACTACGAGGCGGGCTCGCATCTGCAGAGTGCCGACGGCCGGCTGATGCTCGACCTCTCGCTATTCTATATCGACTGCCGCGACCAGCAGGTCACTATGTTCCCGAGCGGCACCACCACCGGGCGCATCATGGCCAACGCCGGGCGCACCCGCAGCTTCGGCGGTGAGGCGAGTCTGTCGGCGCGTCCCCTCGGATGGCTGACTCTCAACGGCGCCTACGGCTATACCGACGCCCGCTTCATAGAATTCAACAACGGTCTGGCGGATTATAAAGGTAAGCATATTCCATACGCGCCGGGTCATACGCTCTTCCTGCAGAGCCTGATGGAAGCGAAGGTGAACAGGGGGCTACTCAAACGTCTTCTTTTCGACATCAACATGAAAGGGACAGGCAAGATCTACTGGAACGAATCCAACACCCGTTCGCAGAAATTCTATGCGCTGCTCGGAGCTTCGGCCACGGCCGAAGGGGAGGGGTGGAGCCTGCAGATATGGGGACGCAACCTCACCGGCACCCGCTACCATACGTTCTATTTCATGTCGATGAGCAATGAGTTCGTGCAGCGCGGCCGTCCCTGGCAGATAGGGGCGACCCTTCGCTTCGACATCTCCCGCTGAGTATTATCGACAGTAATATAATATGGCCCGCAAACCGCCGTTTAATGATAAGCGAATAATAATGACAATAAGAATAACAAACAGAAAGATTATAAAATGAAAAAGTACATGCTTGCCGCGATTGCGGCTCCGGCCATTCTGCTGATGGCCTCGTGCAGCACCGATTCAGGAGAATCGACAGCTAAATTCTCGGTGCCCACCTACAATCTCATCACTTACCCGCAGACCGGCGCCGCGCCTGTCGTAGAGGCCGGTATCTACGCCTATTCGATGGATCTCAACAACGCCACCACCGTGATCACCGCCGAGCTCACCAACGGCGATTCCTCCAACAGGAACATCACCCTCAGCGGCAATCCGATGAGCTACAAGGCATATTACTACAATGCCGGAGGCAACACCCACGAGATTCTCTATATGGAGAAGATGGATGCCGGAACCGCTACCGGCGGCGAACTCTGGCGCGACTTCAAGGGCGAGCTCACCACTCTTGCCTTCGTGCCCCCGACAATCCCAGGCATACCGGCCGTGACCTATCCTATGCTCTCCGCCCTGCGCTATTCCGTCATCTCCTATTATATTGGAGCCGACAAATATGTGCGCACATTCTGGAACGACATCACCTTCAACGGCACGACACAGACCGAATATACCGGGCGCGACGGGCAGGTGAAGAACTTCACCACCGACAAGATCAAATATCGCGTGCGCATGGACCTCGACAAGAAGACAGCTATGGTGGTCTTCTATGACGCCAAGTTCACCGATGTCGAGCAGGAGCCAACGAAGACCAATATCGTACTTGAGAACCTTCCTGTCACGTTCGACAACAACGGTTACACAATTACCGGCACCGACATCGTGCCCAAATGCTTTGAGAACGGCACCGGCGTACCCAACGAAAACTACAAATTCAACAGCTTCACGCTCACCTGCGGAGGCGACCTGACGCAGGCCGCCTGCAGCTATGAGGTCGCCGGCATCTACAAAGGCTCGTTCACAGGCAGCTACCTCCCGCCTCAAAGATCTCCAGCAGTCGGATAAATAATATCCGGAGCCGCAAGGCCGGAGACATATTTCAGTCCCGCGAATCGCAGGATTCGCGGGGCTGTTGTTTTATACTGGTTTTTTACACATTTCGGCCATATTTGCGCCAAAACGATTTGGGGCATAAAGAAATTTTGAGTATATTTGCGGATAATTTATGCGCTTTCAAAAATGGGAGGGCATTCTAATTCATGAATAACTAATTAAACTTTAAGGATATATGAATCTACTGCTGGAGATAGGCAATGGCGCGTTGTCGATTACGGCCGTCCTGACGGGCATAGGGCTTGTATTCGCGGCGTTGCTGATCGCCAAACTGATATCTCCGAGGTCTTTCTCAGTTAAAAAATCGGAACCGTACGAGTGCGGTATCCCCACGAGGGGAGAATCAATGATTCAGTTTAAGGCGGGATATTACATATTCGCTATCCTGTTCCTTATATTCGATGTGGAGACAGTGTTCCTATATCCCTGGGCCGTAGTGATGCGCACCATGGGACCGCAGGGCATCCTCTGCATCGGTATTTTTATGTTCGTACTTATAATGGGCCTTGCATATGCCTGGCGGAAAGGAGCTTTGAAATGGGAGTAGACAAAATCAAAAGCATGACCCGCGAGGACTTCAAGGACAATGAGTATATCGACAAGCTTGTCGAGGAGCTCAATGCCACGGGTGCGAATGTAGTTGTCGGCAAGTTCGACGATCTTATCAACTGGGGAATCTCGAATTCCCTCTGGCCGCTCTGCTTCGGCACGAGCTGCTGCGCCATCGAGTTCATGAGCCTCGGCGCCGCGCGCTACGACATGGCGCGTTTCGGCTTCGAGGTAGCCCGCAACTCGCCGCGCCAGGCCGACTATATAATGGTGCAGGGCACCATCGTCCACCGTATGGCTCCGGTAGTGCGCCGTCTCTATGAGCAGCTCGCCGAGCCCAAATATGTGATTGCGTGCGGCGGATGCGCCGTATCGGGCGGACCTTTCAAGAAATCATATTGCGTAGTTCCCGGCGTAGACCAGATTCTGCCCGTGGATGTATATATACCCGGCTGCCCCCCGCGTCCCGAAGCATTCTTCTACGGACTCATGCAGCTTCAGCGCAAGATCAAGGTGCAGAAATTCTTCGGCGGCACAAACCGCAAGGAAAAGATCGAGGAATTCTTCGCCGAGCATCCCGAAGAGAGGGGAGAAATAGGATAAATCAAGCAGGTAGAATCAAAGAAAGAACAAGGCAAAACCATGAGCGATATAAAGGAAATAATCGGGCGGCTCTGTCCGGAGGCTCTCTTCGAAGAAGGGGAGTGCCTGATGGTGAGCGTGCCCGAAAAGAAATGGTATCCGCTGGCGAAGCATCTTAAAGAGGACTCCGACCTCGCTTTCGACGTGCTGTCGGCAGTTGTCGGCGTCGACTGGAAAGAGACAATCGGAGTGATCTATTATCTGACCTCTACATCCCACGACTGGGGAATGCTGGCGGTGAAGGTGGAAGCCGAAAACCGCGACGAGGCATATATCCACAGTGTGAGCGACCTCTGGAAAGTGGCCAACTTCCAGGAGCGCGAGGTCTATGACATGTTCGGCATCCGGTTTGTGAACCATCCCGACATGCGCCGCTTCTTCCTGCGCAACGACTGGGTGGGCCATCCCCTTCGCAAGGACTACGACGCCAACCCCGATCTGAACCCCATCCGCATGGACGACGAGGTGAACGAAGACGACACCCGCTCCTATGTAGAAGATAAGGACGGCAAGATTGTGGAGAAACCGGGCAAAGTTTTCGAAGAGGATGAATATGTCGTCAACATCGGCCCGCAGCATCCCTCAACCCACGGCGTGATGCGCTTCCGCGCCTCTCTCGACGGCGAGGTGGTGAAGAAAGTGGATGTCGTTTCCGGATATATCCACCGCGGCATCGAGAAACTCACCGAGGGCCTCACATATCCCCAGATACTTCATTTCACCGACCGTATGGACTATATGTCGGCCCATCAGAACCGCCATTGCCTCTGCATGTGCATAGAGAAAGCCCTCGGAATCGAGGTGCCTCGCCGCGCACAGGTTATCCGCGTTATGATGGACGAGCTGATGCGCATATCCTCGCATCTGCTATCGTTCGGCTGTACGGCGATGGACCTCGGCGCCACCACCGCATTTTTCTATGGTTTCCGCGAGCGCGAGATGATTCTCGACATCTTCGAGAAAACCTGCGGCGCACGCATGTCGATGAACTATAACGTGATAGGAGGTGTCATCGCCGACCTTCACGAAGATTTCAGGAAAGACGTGAAGCATCTCATCGAGATAATGCCCTCGCGCCTCAAGGAATATCATAAAGTGTTCACAGGCAACATCATCGCCCAGAACCGACTCAGGAACGTCGGCCTTCTCAAGAAGGAGGATGCCGTGAACTATGCCATCACCGGCCCGAGCGGCCGCGGTTCCAACTGGAGCTGCGACTGCCGCAAGAAGCATCCCTATGCCGTCTATGATGAAGTGGAGTTCGACGAGGTTCTCGAAACCGGTTGCGATTCCTTCGCCCGCTATATGGTGCGTATGCGCGAGATCGAGCAGAGCTGCCGCATTCTCGCCCAGCTTGTCGACAATATTCCCGAAGGCGACATCCGCGCCCAGGTGCCCAAGATCATCAAGCTTCCCGCCGGCCGCTGGTATCAGCAGGTTGAGGCGAGCCGCGGCACATTCGGCGTCTATATCGAGTCGACAGGGGAGAAGAATCCCTACCGAGTGCATTTCCAGAGCCCATGCTTCAACCTCGTGGGCGTGATGGATCTCACATGCTCCGGCTATATGATCGCCGACCTTATCACCATAGGCGCGGCTCTCGATTTCGTGATTCCCGACATCGACCGCTAAAAGTATGGCCAACCGCATAAAAATTGAAATACAGTAAACGATAATCCGAAATAGATTGATATAAAATGTTTGATTTTGGGAAATGGACATCCGCATTCAATTCCTGGCTGCTCGGGGGTATGCCCGAATGGCTCGCCGTGGTGATTGAATGCGTAATCATAGCAGTGATGGTGCTTGGCGCCTACACCGTGCTGGCATTGTTCTACATTCTGTATGAGCGTAAGCTTTGCGCCTGGTTCCAGTGCCGTCTCGGCCCGATGCGTGTGGGCCGGTGGGGATTGCTCCAGGTGTTTGCCGATATGTTCAAGATTCTTATCAAGGAGCTTATCTGCCTCAAAGGCACCGACCGCTTCCTCTTCAAGCTCGCCCCCTACATCGTTATAACCTCGTCGGTGGTTATGCTGGCATGTCTGCCGTGGGGCAACGGTCTGCAGATAATCAACTGGAACATCGGTATCTTCTTCGTCCTCGCCGTCTCGTCGGTCGGCGTGCTCGGTATTCTGCTCGCAGGCTGGGCCAGCAACAACAAGTATACGCTCATCGGCGCCATGCGAAGCGGCGCCCAGATGATCAGCTATGAGGTGTCGCTGAGCCTTTCGATCATCACCATCTGCGTGTTCGCAGGCACGATGAATATCTCCGAACTCGTGGCCGGGCAAGAATCCGCCTGGTTTATCTTCCGCGGTCATATTCCGGCCATCATCGCCTTTATCATCTATGTGATAGCGGCCACGGCCGAGACCAACCGCGGTCCTTTCGACCTTCCTGAGGCCGAGCATGAGCTCACCGCCGGCTACCACACCGAATATTCCGGCATCCATTTCGGATTCTTCTATCTCGCCGAGTATCTTAACCTCTTCATCGTGTCGGGAATCGCCACGCTGATGTTCCTCGGCGGCTGGATGCCCCTTCATATTCCCGGATGGGAAAGCTTCAACCACGTGATGGACTTCATCCCGTCGATCGTATGGTTCGTTGGGAAGGCGTTCTTCATCTCCTTCATCATCATCTGGTTTAAATGGACCTTTCCGCGTGTCCGCATCGACCAGATGCTCGCATTCGAGTGGAAATACCTCATGCCTTTTTCACTGGCCAACCTTCTGCTCATGACGGTATTCGTGGCTTTCGGATGGCATTTCTAATATTCACAAGACAAAAACATAACTATATATGAGCGCAAATTACGGCACAGTAACCCAGGTTATCGGACCTGTTATAGACGTCTCGTTTGAGGGTGGAAAAGAGAATATCCCCCCTATCTACACTGCATTGAAAGTGGAGCGCGACAATGGCGAGGAACTTATTCTCGAGGTTGAGCAGCACATCGGCGAGGATATCGTGAGATGTGTGGCCATGGAGAGCACCGATGGCGTGCGCCGCGGCGTGAAGGTCTTGAATCTGGAGCATTCCATAGCGGTTCCGACGGGCGACCAGGTAAAAGGTCGTCTGCTGAACGTGATAGGTGATCCAATCGACATGCTCGGGAATCTGAAGCGCGATGATTTGCGACCCATCCATCAGCCGGCTCCGGCATTCGACGACCTTGCGATCTCGCAGGAGGTGCTCTATACCGGTATCAAGGTGATCGACCTTCTCGAGCCCTATTCGAAGGGTGGTAAGATCGGACTCTTCGGAGGAGCCGGCGTGGGCAAGACAGTGCTCATTCAGGAGCTTATCAACAACATCGCCAAAGGTCACGACGGATTCTCCGTGTTCACCGGTGTCGGCGAGCGTACCCGCGAGGGCAACGACCTTCTCCGCGAGATGATCGAGAGCGGCATTATCAAATATGGCGACAAATTCGTGGAAGGCATGGAGAAAGGGGAGTGGAACCTTTCCGATGTCGACATGAACGAGGTTGCCAAATCTCAGACCACGCTCGTGTTCGGACAGATGAACGAACCGCCGGGCGCACGTCTCCGCGTGGCTCTGTCGGGTCTGACGGTAGCCGAGCAGTTCCGCGACAACAACGGCGGCGGAAAAGAGGTGCTTCTCTTTATCGACAACATCTTCCGATTCACTCAGGCCGGTTCAGAGGTGTCCGCGCTTCTCGGCCGTATGCCTTCGGCCGTGGGTTATCAGCCTACACTTTCCTCGGAGATGGGTGCCCTTCAGGAGCGCATCACGTCGACCAAGCAGGGAAGCATCACCTCGGTTCAGGCCATCTATGTGCCTGCCGACGACCTTACCGACCCCGCGCCGGCCACAACCTTCAGCTTCCTCGACGCCACAACGGTGCTCAGCCGTAAGATCGCCGAGCTCGGTATCTATCCGGCTGTGGATCCTCTCGACTCCACATCGCGAATCCTCGACCCGAACATCATCGGCGAAGAGCATTACAACACCGCTCAGGCCGTGAAGCAGCTTCTCCAGAAATACAACGAACTTCAGGATATCATCGCCATCCTCGGCGTCGACGAGCTCAGCGACGAGGATAAGCTCGTGGTTGCCCGCGCTCGCCGCGCACAGCGTTATCTCTCGCAGCCCTTCTTCGTGGCCGAGCAGTTCACCGGTCTTCCGGGCGTGATGGTTCCTCTCTCGGAGACAATCCGCGGCTTCAAGATGATCCTCTCAGGCGAGCTCGACGAGCTCCCCGAGCAGGCTTTCCTCAATGTCGGAACCATCGACGAGGCCATAGCCAAGGGCAAGAAGATGATGGAGGATGTGAAATAAGCATCCCCCGTTATCCGCAAACCAATTATTGACAACAAGAAAAACAGGAACAGATGACTCTCGAAATCATATCGGCACATGAAGTGACTTTCAAGGGGGAGGCCGAGTCGGTGACGCTTCCCGGCCAGATGGGTTCGTTCACGGTTCTGCGCAACCATGCCGCCCTGATCTCCGTGCTTGTGAAAGGCACAGTGAGATACACCACTCCCGAAGGAGAGGTGAAAACCCTCGAGATCGACGGCGGCATAGCCGACGTCAACAACAATGTGATTTCGGTATGTGTATATTGATGAAGTCCATAATGAGAATGAGTATGTCGAAAAGAATATCCATATTTTTCATGTTCCTCGCCATGGTTCTGTCCATGCCGGTGCAGATGCGCGCCGCCGGAACGGAAAAAGAGGAAGGGAACGACCTTGATGTGAAGGAGATTATTTTCGAACATCTCGGCGACGGCTATGGCTGGGAGGTGCCTTTCAACCATGCCCGGAGAATTCCACTTCCGGTGATCGTAAGGGCGGAAGACGGCAAATGGTTCTGTTTCTCCTCCGCGGGACTCACAGAGATTCATGAATCCGCAGGTAAGGACGGCAAGACCGAGAAACACCTCGTCCCCGTGCTCAAGACCATCGACCGCGACGGGAAGGCCTATAACTTCATGCTCATGCGTGAGGGTAAGCATAAAGACAAGGTCGTGGAGCTGATTCCGCTTGTTCCCGGAGAAAAAGAACACATTGACAAGGAGGATACGCTCGTGACAGAGGATGGCGACATCTACCGGACATATCGTCCTCTGGACCTCTCGATAACAAAGAATGTGCTCGCTATTTTCATCTCGGCCCTTCTTGTGCTGGCCATGGTGATGGGTCTCGTGAAATATTACGGACGCCGCGGACTGCGTGCGCCCCGCAAGGGAATGGGCTTTTTCGAGATGCTCGTCTCCTTCGTGTATTACGACACCATCAAGAGCACTCTTGGCGAGAACGCCCGCCGTTTCGGTCCCTATCTGCTCACTTGTTTCTTCTTCATCCTTACGATGAACCTTGTGGGGTTGATTGTGATCTTCCCCGGCGGCGCAAACCTTACGGGCAACATTGCGGTTACGCTCGTTCTGGCCGTGATGACTTTCCTGGTCACCAATATCTTAGGTACGAAGCATTATTGGAAAGAGATATTCTGGCCCGATGTGCCTATATGGCTTAAATGTCCGCTTCCGATCATGCAGCTCATCGAAGTTTTCGGAATCTTCACAAAGCCGGCCGCTCTCTGCGTCCGTCTTTTCGCCAACATGATGGGCGGCCATATCATCGTTATCACGCTGACGCTTCTCATCTTTATCTTCGCCGCCTTCGGCGCGGCCGTTGCCGGTGGCGCCACGGTGATATCGGTGCTATTCTCGGTCTTCATGCTCGCTCTCGATGTGCTTGTGAGCTTCATCCAGGCTTATGTGTTCACCCTTCTTTCGGCTCTGTTCATAGCCATGGCCCAGGAGAAAGGGGAGAAGCACAAGGCAGAGAGCGACGAGATGTATCCCGAGCGTGAACGCCACGACCGTAAAGATATCAAGGAAGAGGAAGCCGTTCTCGGGCGTCTCGCCAAAGAGATCGACAGATAATGGGAGAATGAATTGAAAAATAAAAAATATTAAATAACAATCTAAAACTTCTGAATTATGTTATCAACGATTTTAGCAGAACTTTCACTGCAGCCTATCGCAGGACTTGGAGCCGCTCTCGGAGCAGCATTGGCAGCAATCGGAGCCGGTATCGGTATCGGTAAGATCGGTTCGTCGGCCATGGAGGCCATCGCCCGTCAGCCTGAAGCGGCAGGCGACATCCGAAGCAATATGATCGTTATCGCGGCCCTTATCGAGGGTGTAGCCCTTTTCGCCGTGATCGTATCCGCTCTTGCCCTCTTCATCAAATAAAAAATCGCCATGGAATTATTCACGCCCGATTTCGGCTTGGTATTCTGGATGTTCGTCGCGTTCATCCTGCTCTTCCTTGTCTTGGCTAAATGGGGCTGGCCCGTGATCATCAAAAGCATGGACAAGCGGGCCTCCACCATCGACCAGGGCGTGGAAGACGCCCGGCAGGCCAAGGAACAGCTCGATAATGCCCGCGAGGAAGCCCGCAAATATGTAGTGGAGGCTCAGGCGCGGCAGGCCGAGATGCTTCGCGAGGCCGCCAAGATGAAGACCGACATCATCGAGCAGGCCCGCAACGAGGCTGCCGACGCCGCCCGCAAGGAGATGGAGGCCGCCAAGGCATCCATCGAGCAGGCCCGCAAGGAAGCCGAGCTGCAGTTTAGAAATGAGGTTGGCAAGTTCTCCATCGATATCGCCGAGAAGATGATGCGCGAGCGCATGGATTCCGACAAGGCGCAGACCGAGCTTGTCAACAGATTGTTGGACGAAATAGAGAAAAACTGAAAGTAGATGATTTCCGGACTCATACCCCATCGCTATGCCAAGGCGCTCTATAAATACGCGCAGCAGAGCGACACCACCCGTCAGGTCTATGAAGAGATGAAACGGGTAATAGAATCCTTCAGCGCAAATCCGGGTCTGACAAAAACGCTGTCGAACCCCTTCGTTGAGGATGCCGACAAGGAGAAACTCCTGTTGGCGGCCGCCGGTGATAAGCCCGGAAACGACTACCGTCGGTTTGTCAGACTCATCCTCGACCATAAACGGGAGGAATTCGCCTATCTTATGGCACTCGCCTACCGCGACATCTACCGCAAGGAGAACAACATCTCGCAGGTGCGCGTCACAACGGCGGCGGCTTTGCCTGCCGCCGAGATGGCCAAACTGCACGGCGTCGTCGAGAAATCCTTCAAGGATACGAAATTCGAATATACCGACAAGGTGGATCCCTCGCTTATCGGCGGTTTCGTGATCGATGTCGACAGCACGCGTATGGATGCCTCGGTCAGCGGCGAACTTTCACAATTACGTCAAACTCTCTTAAGAAGCAATTAAAATGCTTAACCCAAGCGAAATATCAGATGTTTTAAAACAAGAGCTCGAGAACATCGATTCAAAAGTCAAATTTGAAGAGGTGGGCACGGTGCTTAACGTCGGCGACGGTGTGGCCCATGTCTACGGACTTGAGAATGTGAGGAGCAATGAGCTCGTGGAGTTCGAGAACGGTGCCAAAGGAGTTGCGCTCAACCTTGAGGAAAGCAATGTGGGCGTTGTGCTTCTCGACAAAGTGAATTCTATCACTGAGAACATGTCGGTGAAACGCACCGGCGAGATTGCCTCTATCCACGTAGGCGAGGGCCTTCTCGGGCGCGTCATCAACATGCTCGGCGAGCCGATCGACGGCAAAGGGCCGGTCGAGGGCAACCTCATTCCCCTTCCGCTTGAGCGCAAGGCTCCGGGCGTGATTTTCCGTCAGCCCGTGAACCAGCCGCTTCAGACCGGTATCAAGGCGGTCGACGCCATGATTCCTATCGGCCGCGGACAGCGTGAGCTCATCATCGGCGACCGTCAGGTCGGTAAGACCGCAATCGCCATCGATACCATCATCAACCAGAAATCCAACTACGAGGCCGGCAAGCCCGTATATTGCATCTATGTAGCCATCGGCCAGAAAGCCTCCACGGTTGCATCGATCGTGAATACCCTCACCAAGTTCGGTGCGATGCCCTATACAGTTGTCGTTGCCGCCAACGCCTCCGACTCCGCCGCCATGCGCTATTGGGCGCCTTTCGCAGGCGTAGCCATCGGCGAATATTTCCGCGACACCGGCCGCGACGCTCTTATCATCTACGACGATCTTTCCAAGCAGGC
>URNY01000075.1 GCA_900549375.1 uncultured Bacteroidales bacterium
ATATTTTACAGCAGGTTACAAAAGAGGCTGTGCCTATTTTGACACAGCCTCATTTGAAGTTAATTTCAATGAACCTTTCTATTCTTATGTCTGTTCTATAAATAGAGCACGAACCTGAAAAATCCGTTCTCCCCTATGAACTCATCTGAACTTTTGTCCGGTTTTCTGTTTTTCTCCTCACCCTACAAATATGTTTCGATGATTTCCACACAAATAGTCATCGAATAAAATGATTACCGACCAAGTAATAAAGGAGATCTATAAGAAATTCAAGAAGCCCGTCCGCGACCAGGAGGAGCTTCAGCTCGGTCATTATATGGATTTGCTCAAAAACCACCATAATCTGACAGAGGATGACATGGAGATCGTGCTCGAAGATCTTGAGGAATTCAATCCTTTCAAGAGATTCCTTAAACGAAGCATTTATGCCATTCTTGAATTGGACAACATGATAGCCTTCGTGTTCCGCACCCATATCCTATTCTTCGGTCTGGAAGACAATCAGCTCCGCGTCCACATAAAACCGGAAGAACCGAAATCATTCTTTTCACGCATCTTTGGCAAAGACGAGTGATTCGCTTTGAGTCGGCAGACATAAAAATGAATCCCGCCGGAAGCTTACGCCCGGCGGGATTCATTTTTATAATAGTTAATGCAATTTTAGTCTCTCTTATAATCTGTTGGCTGAGGAGACAATCAGTTGATGTTCATTATGTCGAAACCGTCTTCAAGGTCTTCTTCATTGAATTCCTCGTTTCCAAAAATTTCTATGTCAAGATCCTCAATTTTCTCTTGTGCTTTGAGGTCTATCTTCTTATCGAATTCATCGAGATCCACAGATTGTTTCGGCGCTTTCCCTTTTTTAAATGTGCATACAGGTTCTTTCAGCGTGCGGCTGGGACACATCTCCTTAAGTTCCATAAAGAAGGAACGCTCCGTTAGGTAATCGAACACAAAAATCAGACGCTGACCCTCCTCTTCGATTAGTTCACTCAAGGGAGTCTCCTCCATGAGCCATGTATCCTGATCGCTTGCGGTGTCGCCCATATCTTCATAGGTGATTTCCTCCTGTTTCTGCCAGTCGTCATCGCAAAGGAAGAATGAATCAAGCTCATCTTTTGAAAAGTCTACACTCTCCAGAACGGCATTTCGCAGTTGCAGAAAAGTATTCTCCGAATCAATCTCAATCTCGCGCGCAAAATTGCTGACTTCGTCGCTTACTAATTTAAACCTATATACCATTTTTGAATTTGTTCTGTTAAACTGACGGAGGAACAAGCCGGATCCTGTCCGGAATATCCCGTCCTAATATTTAATGCGAAATTAATACTATTATTGTTATAAGTCAATAGCAATCGAAAAATTTTTATGCGTCTGCAGATTTTTTGACAAAATAAGGCTCCAGCCCCCTAAAAATGCGGGGAATGGAGCCATTTAATCTTTGCTAAAAATTAGACTCTGTTCCTTATTATTTCTTCAAAAGACCATATTTGCGGAACACTTTCTCGATAGCTTCGAGCGAACGCGTAACCTGCTCTTTTGTGTGCGTAGCCATCAGCGAATAGCGGATCAGCGTGTCGTGGGGAGCAACGGCCGGTGTCACCACGGGATTCACAAACACTCCCTCGTCGAGAAGATCGCGGGTGATATGGAATGTCTTGTAATCATCGCGGATGAAGAGCGGGATGATTGGCGTCGATGTGTTTCCGATTTCGCATCCCATAGCGCGGAAATTCTCCAGCGCATAGTTGGTGATGTTCCATAGATGCTCCTGACGCTCCGGCTCTGCCAGCATTATGTCGAGAGCCGCGTTGGCTGCGGCAGTCGATGCAGGCGTTATCGAGGCTGTGAATATATAGGAGCGGGAATGATGGCGGAGATAATTGGTGATAACCTTGTCGGTGGCGATGAAGCCTCCGAGCGATGCGAAAGATTTGCTGAAAGTACCCATGATCAGATCAACATCGTCGGTGACGCCGAAATGATCGCAGGTGCCTCTGCCCTGCTTGCCGAAAACTCCGATTCCGTGGGCCTCGTCGACCATAACGGAAGCATTGTATTTCTTGGCAAGCCTTACAATCTCCGGAAGGTCGGCCACGTCGCCTTCCATCGAGAAGACACCGTCGGTAACTATTAACTTCACTTTGTCCGGATCGCACTTCTTGAGCTGCGCCTCAAGCGAAGCCATATCGTTATGCTTGTATTTCAGGTAATTGGAAAAAGAAAGACGTCGGCCTTCAATTATCGAAGCGTGATCCTGCTCGTCGAGGATGATATAATCCTCACGGCCAGTCAGAGTCGAAACTACTCCGAGATTCACGCCGAACCCTGTGGAATAAATCATGGCGTCTTCCTTGCCGACATAGTCGGCTATACGCGCCTCAAACTGCTTATGGATGTCGAGCGTTCCGTTAAGAAACGGAGAACCGGCCATGCCTGTACCATATTTTTTTGTGGCTTCAACAGCAGCCTCGATAACTTTTGGATGGTTAGTGAGTCCCATATAGCTGTTGGATCCGAACATGAGCACTTTTTTGCCATTCATGACAACCTCTGTGTTCTGCTCGCTCGATATGGGTCTGAAATAGGGATAAACGCCTGCCGCCTTAGCTTTCTGAGGAGCGTCGTAGGCCGATAGTTTCTGTTGTAAGGGCTTCATATACACTTATGAATAAGGTGATTTTCCGCAACAGCGCCGGAGAACCCGGCTTGAAGTCTTTTCGGCGAATTCGCATTCGACGCTGACCTGCCTGTAATTGCGGACAATCCACTTAGGTGAAAACAAATCAGAATGCAAAGGTAATAAAATTTTGAATAACACACGCAAAAATTGGAGTTTTTATTCCCTTTTCTGTCCAAATATTCCCCGTTTTTGACATATATGACAAAATAGAAGAAAACATGCACAACCCTTTTAACCAAAATAAACATGGAATTATCAATTATTTACAAATATTCTTTAAAAAAATTCATCTCCTGCGAAATTTTTAGCACATCATTTGTTAATAAATTGAATGAAGGCTTTAATAGATATGCCCTCTGCAACCGGCGTATTCTCCTATAAAGCCATTAAAGATAGAAATTATTAACATATAAAAAACAATACAGATCATGGGAAAAATCATTGGTATTGACTTAGGAACAACCAACAGCTGCGTTGCTGTTCTCGAAGGAAAAGACCCTGTTGTCATTCCTAATAATGAAGGAAGAAACACCACCCCTTCCGTTGTCGCTTTTGTAGACGGCGGCGAAAGGAAAGTCGGAGACCCTGCAAAACGTCAGGCAATCACCAACCCGACAAGAACCATATATTCAATCAAAAGATTCATGGGTGAGAAATGCGATCAGGTCACTGATGAGATCAAGCGCGTTCCTTACAAGGTAGTTTGCCAGAACGACATGCCGAAAGTAGATATCGACGGTCGTGACTACACGCCGCAGGAGATTTCGGCTATGATTCTCCAGAAGATGAAGAAAACAGCCGAAGATTATCTCGGGCAGCCCGTAAACGAGGCAATCATCACTGTTCCCGCTTACTTCGACGATTCTCAGCGTCAGGCCACCAAGGACGCCGGTGAGATCGCCGGCCTCAAGGTTATGCGTATCATCAACGAGCCTACGGCCGCAGCCCTTGCCTATGGTCTCGACAAATCCAACAAAGAGCAGAAAATCGCCGTATTCGACCTCGGTGGCGGTACATTCGATATCTCTATTCTCGAACTCGGCGATGGTGTGTTTGAGGTTAAATCGACAAACGGCGACACACACCTCGGCGGTGATGACTTCGATCATGTTATCATCGACTGGCTCGCCGATGAATTCAAGAATGACGAAGGCGTTGACCTGCGTCTCGACCCGATGGCCATGCAGCGTCTCAAAGAGGCTGCCGAGAAAGCCAAGATCGAGCTTTCAAGCTCCACATCCACTGAGATCAACCTCCCATACATCACTGCCACTGCCAGCGGACCCAAGCACCTTGTAAAGACTCTTACACGCGCAAAATTCGAGCAGCTTGCCTCTAAGCTCATCGATGCGGTTAAAGCTCCGTGCGTAAAAGCGCTTCAGGATGCAGGCCTCACCGCTGCCGAGATCGACGAGGTTATTCTCGTGGGTGGTTCCACCCGTATCCCGGCCATACAGGCTAAAGTTAAAGAGATCTTCGGCAAAGAGCCCAACAAGGGCGTCAACCCCGATGAAGTCGTAGCCATCGGCGCCGCAATCCAGGGCGGCGTGCTCAGCGGAGATGTAAAGGATGTGCTCCTTCTTGATGTCGTGCCCCTTTCGATCGGTATCGAGACCATGGGCGGCGTGATGACAAAGCTTATCGACGCAAACACCACCATCCCGACCCGCAAGAGCGAGGTCTTCTCGACTGCGGCCGACAATCAGCCTGAGGTAACGATCCGCGTTCTTCAGGGCGAGCGCCCCATGGCTGCCGACGACAAGCTTCTCGGCGAATTCAACCTCGGAGGAATTGCTCCGGCACCGCGCGGTGTTCCACAGATTGAAGTCACATTCGAGGTTGATGCCAACGGTATCCTCAACGTAACGGCTAAAGATAAAGCCACAGGCAAAGAGCAGTCGATCCGCATCGAAGCTTCCAGCGGTCTCAGCGATGCCGAGATCCAGCGCATGCGCGACGAGGCCAAAGCCAACGAAGAGGCCGATAAGAAAGCCAAAGAGCGTGCCGACAAACTCAACCACGCCGATTCAGTAATCTTCCAGACCGAGAAACAGCTCGCCGACCTCGGCGACAAGATTCCCGCCGACAAGAAAGCTGCTATTGAATCCGCACTCGATCGGCTCAAAGAGGTTCACAAGAACCAGCTTGTAGAGGATATCGATTCAGCTGTCAAGGCCGTAACCGATGCCTTCCAGGCAGCTTCGCAAGACATCTACAACGCCCAGCAGCAGACCGCCGGCTCGCAGCAGGCAGGTCCTCAGCCCGGCGCCGACGCCAACGGCGGCAACGAAAAAGACGTCACCGACGTAGAGTTCGAGGAAGTGAAATAAGTCCACAAACCAACGATAACAAAATGGAGTGTAGCTCAACGAGTTACACTCTATTTTTATTTGTATTTCCCTCCTGACACATGTTTCCTATGGATTTTCGCCCATATCGCCTCAATATCGAAGCGTTCTGCAAAAGAATAGCAAAAACCAATGGTGATTCAATGCAGATTCCACACATACCCACAATCATAATCAAATCTTAACTGCCCATAACAATACCAAACTATCCCTCAGCAACTTACCAGTTGTATTTTCTTTTGATTATGATTGCCTATTGGGGCCGGAATATCCCTTATTAATGGCACCAATCATAACGATTCACAACTGATCGCCTCGAGTATTATAAGAATAATCGCCTTTTTTGCCAATATTATGCCGCAAAACATGATGCGAAACACACTCGGTTTCTTTGTCGTGTGCGGAACTTTCACTAAATTTGCGAGTGGATAACAAATTTTATCGACATGGAAACTGATATAAACCGATTAAAAGTAGTTTTAGCAGAAAAGAAACGGACAAATAAATGGTTATGTGAACAATTAAATGTGAATCCATCAACAGTATCAAAATGGTGTACGAATAGTTCTCAGCCAGATTTGCCTACTTTAGTTAAAATTGCCAAGTTATTGGAAGTTAATGTTGATGATTTGCTAAATACCAAAATTGTAGAATTATAAAGCATCCGCTATGTTCTATAAGATTATCGAGAAAAAAAGAGATGAATGGCTTAGCTCTCCGAGTTGTGTCATTACTGATCTTATATCTTATATCGAACATCAGCATAAGATGCGTGATGCTCAGATTGAGTCCATAAAAACGTATTTGTTCCTTAAGATTGAATGTCAGAATCGTCCGTTATGGGAGTTATTTGCTTCTGGAAAGTTTAATTATACAAATGTTGACAGCCTTGAGGTCAATAGAGCAACACGGGAGGTTCTTGAATCTAATCCTGCCGCATTGGCATTATGGGAATATGCTTCTATATCCGATGAAAATGGCAATGTTAACTCGCCTAAAATTTTAGCAGCTATTAAAAAGGCTCCGGATTCAATTGATTATGTCAGTGTCATCAAAGATTTGTTTTCCAATGTCAGCTATCCGGATTATCTGTTCAGCATACCTATGGGTGCTGGCAAGACCTACTTAATGGCTGCTTTGATTTATCTAAACCTTTATTTTGCCCTTGCAGAGCCAGACAATCCCATATTTGCTCATAATTTCATACTGTTTGTTCCTTCGGGCTTAAAATCTTCGATTGTACCAAGTCTTAGAGACATCCAGAAATTCAATCCATTATGGATTCTGCCTGACCCGGTTGCATCACAGTTGAAAAACCTGATTCAATACGAATGGCTTCAGGAGTCTTCTTCCGCTTCAAAAAGCAATATAGTGAAGAATCCTAATGCCCGTAAAATCAGTATACAGGTTGCAAAACCGAATCTTATGGGATTGGTCGCTGTAACGAATGCCGAGAAAGTTATTCTTGACAGAGTTGACAAAGACTTCAATATTGATGCATCCATTTTAAAATCATTACCAGAAGAAGAGCGCAAAGAATACGAGGCCACATTGCAGGCTAATGAACTTAGAGAGCAAATCGGTCTTATTCCCGGATTATGCATACTCATTGACGAAGTCCACCATGCCAGCGATGACCAAAAATTACGCAAGGTAGTAAATAAATGGATGGAACAGAGCAACTTCAACTCTGTACTTGGTTTTTCGGGAACTCCTAACATGGACCCAGCAACAAAGATTAAAATTACAGATGACCTCTCTGTCAAATGCACGCAGTATGCAAATGTGGTTACCTTCTATCCTTTGATAAAAGGCATCGGCAACTTCCTGAAAATTCCTGTTGTACGTCATTCCAATCTTGACTCAACAGAAATTATAAGTCGAGGATTGCGCGAGTTTTTCAGCAGCTACGCCGACACCGTCTACTCCAACGGAACTTCTGCAAAAGTCGCAGTCTATGCGCCCTCAATAGCCGTGCTGGAAGAAGAAATTTATCCGGTTGCTTACGCCGTCTGCGCTGAATTGGAAATTAATCCGACGGAGACAATTCTAAAATATCATAAGGGCAATTCTTCGTATAAGGTGGAAGAAGACGCTCAATTTGAGTTCTCTACCCTTGATTCACCATTGTCTAAGAAGAGAATCATCTTATTAGTCGGTATTGGACGCGAAGGTTGGAACTGTAAAAGTCTTACTGGGGTGATTTTATCTCAACGCAATGCTTGCCCTCAGAACATGGTATTGCAGATCAGTTGCCGTTGTCTGCGTGAAGTCGATAATGCTAAAAGGGAAACTGCAATGATTTGGCTTAATAAATTCAATGCAGAAAAGCTTAATCAACAGCTACAGGAACAACAGTACACGACAATCGCAGAATTTGGAGGTAAAAAGCCTGATGACCTCATTACCATACAACGATATTCACGTATGGAAAGGTTAAAATTGCCTCCTATAGACTACTATCAGATAAAAATAAACTACAATACAGTCGAAACTGCACAGGTTGCAAATATTGGTGAATATCTGAGAACATATCAATTGCCTCATGTTGATTCAACCATCATTTACACGCAGGGATTCGATCAGTCAAATACGGCATCTGAAAGCGCCGTAGGGAATGTGATGACGGAAATTGCGAATTTCCGTCTTTGGCTTGATTTGATTGTCAAAGAAAGCCTCGGGCTGCTGTCAATAGATACCCTAACCCGATATGAAGCCGAATTAAAGCTTTTGTTTGAAAAAATCACTATCAGAAATGGCGATAATCTTGTCTACAATTCTGATATTGATCAAAGCAAAGTGCGCTCAGACATACGAAATAGTTTTGCTTTGCGACGCAGCTTCAACACTAAGGAAGAGTTAATACCAGAGGAGGCGTCGTTGCTCAAAGTCAATGCTCTAAAGTCACCAATTGAAGATAATAAATCTGCGATTTACTCTCCATCTCAAGAAAAGGTTGCGGAGATTGTGAGCCAGGATAGCAAACCGGTTGAAACAATATCTGAAGAAATCCGAAAATATCTTATTGAGCACGGGCTACCGTTACCTGATATCGAGAAATCGGTTAATGACCGCACTTACCAATATCTTCCTTACCATCTTGATAGTAAGTTGGAAGAAGATTATCTGTATAGTGTAATTAATCATATAAAATCCGTTCCCGGTGTTGAATTCTACTTCAATGGGGATGACACGCTAACTGATTTCCGTATTCGATGCTACACAAAGCGTGGTAGAGCTTGGAAGTTAGATGGCTACTACTATCCTGATTTCATTATGCTTACTCGCAATTCAGACAATACAATAAACAAAATTATAATTATTGAAACCAAAGGCGAAGGATTTGCAGGTAAGTTTATCCCTCGTAGGCAATTCATGGATGATGTCTTTATCCGGCTTAATAATGATAAATTCGGACGTGAACGGTTCCAATTCCTTTACATTGAAGATACGCTTGACAAAGAAGTGCGTCTTCAAAAGACAATCAACAAAATCAATTCATTCCTTCTAAGCAGATAAAGCTATGGCTATAAAATACGTTCCATATTTTCCTTCCACGGTATCTGGTCAGGCTGTGCTTGACAACTTTGTCCGCACACAGCGCATTCTCAAATACCGAGAGAGTGATAAAGTAACTGAGCGTATAGTTCGAGGAATGCCGCTTTATGAGGTAACTGAGACGGAACATGTCGGAGACGATAACTCTGACAATATGATAATACATGGTGAATGTGTTTCAGCATGTGCCTATCTTAAAGAGCAAGGAATAAAAGTTGACTTAGTTTACATCGATCCACCTTTTGCCAGTGGTGCCGATTATGCCAAGAAAGTTTATATTCGACGGAATCCACTTGTCGCAAAGGCCATTAAACAGGCGGAACAGGAACTTGAGGATGATGAACTTAAGGCATTTGAAGAAAAAATGTATGGTGACATCTGGGATAAGGAGAAATACCTTAACTGGATGTATGAGAATCTTATGGCAATCCGCGCAGTCATGAGTGAAAATGCCTCTATATATGTGCATCTTGACTACCATATAGGTCACTATGTAAAAATTCTTCTTGACGAGATTTTTGGAGAGGACAACTTCAGAAATGAAATTATCTGGAAACGCTCAACCGCACATAGTGATGCTGAGTTTTATGGTAACAACTTTGATTGTATCTATTTTTATACTAAGTCACAGGATGATTATAATTTCAACACAATATTTCAGCCCTATGATGAGTCATATATTGCCAGATTTACTCAAACAGACGAAAATGGACGAAAATGGGAAAGTGGCAATCTTACAGCAAAAGGGTTAAGTGGAGGTGGTTATGATTACACATATAAAGGTTGCCGTTCATTGTGGCGAATGCCTATTGAAACAATGAAAAAGATGGATGAAGAAGGACGGCTTCACTTTACAAAAAATGGAGGTATTCGATCTAAAGTATATTTAGATGAACTACCAGGCATGCCTTCTCAAGCTATGTGGTTAGACATTAAACCAATAAACTCTCAGGCTAAAGAAAAAGAAGGATATGCCACTCAAAAGCCAGAGGCATTGCTTGAGCGCATTATCAAAGCAAGTAGCAATGTGGGGATGGTAGTGGCTGACTTCTTTGGCGGAAGTGGTGTTACAGCCGCTGTTGCAAATAAATTGAATCGCAAATTTATACATGCTGATATAAACATCAACAGCATACAGACTGCACGCGACCGCCTGAAAGCCAACGGAGCAAGCTTTGCAGTCAACAAAGTGCAAGATGGTGTTACGCTCTACCGTAATCCTGTTCAAACTAAAGACGCAATCACTCGTATCATCCCCGGTTTGAGAGTTGATCCGTCAATCGGTTCAATGTGGATTGGCAGCATTATGGATACAACATACGGTTCATCTCCGGTATATGTGCCTGATTTGATGGATTCTTCATCAAGAGTTCTCGATATTGTCACGCTCAACCGTATCATTAATGATGCGATGCCTCAGTTACCACCAACGATAAAACGAGTCATCATCTACTACGTGGATATTATTGACCGTAAGGAACTCGAAGACTTCATTAAGGATAACAACGACACCGTGATAGAAATTGAGCTTCGTGACCTGAAAGAATTGCTTGACAATGCCGTACTTCAGGACGATGTCGAGTATACCGTAAGTGAAGACCCGACTAAAATGGTGGATGTTTTCACTGTTGCTATTACACGATTTTACAGTGACCGAGTCAGCCATAAGATAAACGAGTTCAACCAAAAGGCTATGGCCAACTCAAAGAAAAAGTTCGTGCCAATCGAACTTAGTCTTGAGGGTCTTGAAGCCATAGAGATGGTTTCACTCGACTGCACTACGACCGAAGAAAATGCTCCATGGCACAGTGATTCAGAGATTAAAATAGAGAAGGACAGCACCATCACAATCAATGGTCGTAAGACCTCCGATTTCTGGGATGGTACAATCCATGCTGACACCAAACCTCTCCGTTTGAAGCTCCGCAACATCTGCGGCGACGAAACAATAATCAAAATAAACCAATGTTTTGACCATGAAAATTGAACGGTGATAATATATACTGTATTAGTAGCGGCATTGCCACTATTAATACGAATACTATGTTTTGTAATATTAGAAAGCCCCGTAGGTCCAATCGTTAGCCCTATTGACATTGTATTCTTCGGATTGACACTAAATATTGCGAACATCAATGAACTTAATGCACTAAAAGTAAAATCGAAATCAAAAAATGCTGAAAAGACGCCCCTTGATAAAGATAAAATATTGGGTCTCTCGATATTCCTTATTGTATTTTTAGCCATTACATTGGGGTTGGTTTATAGCTCTGAGTTAATGGAAATTAAAAGTATTAGTGTCGCAAGTACATACTTATGCTCAATTTTACTAAGCATCGCTTCATTTGTTTTCAGTTGCAATGTAATTATAAAAATACAGCGATATGAATGCTCTTGATTTAATATATACTGGAGTTGTATGTCTATTCTCCATTTGTTGTATTGTCTATGGGATAAAGTCCGCTATCCAAATTAGGCATAGTAACATAAAAGAATATAAAGAAAATAAACAAAAAAGAAAAGAAGAATTCAATAACTATGAGCATAAAAATTAAATCATTCATCTATTTAGATGATTATAAACTCTATTCTCTATCTTCTCAGTTGTTCAAGGGGTTCACAGAATATATTATTTCTGGGACTACTGCTTCTCATACCGAAGAAGAATCTCAAAAAGGAACATTTTCAAGTGGAAAAGTCATGAGTGACCTCTTAGAAAAGGTAAAGACTTCAACCGAGAAAAAATTCCTTCATGATTATGCCTTTAATCTACTAGAGGCAGAGTTTGTAAATCAAGGTTTACTATATAAAATTTCCTCAACAGACACAACCGATACAGTACAATCAAAAAGTATTATAAAAGTTACAGGAAGGGCTATCTTCAATGACTACAGAATCCTACAGGGTACGATGTCAAGATTTAACAGTATTGGGGAATCGTTTGGACATTTTCAGTTCGGGAAAGTTCTTGAAGATCTTAACAAAGTAACTGCGGATGCAATTAAAAAAACTAATGATCGAAATCAACGATCAAAAGTGAAGAACTTGCGTAGTTCGATTGATAAAAAGATGGAAGATATTCTTCGGGAAAACGGATTGCGTTTGCCCGAAAAAGATGTTGAGCATATGGCTAACTTAATGGAATATGGTTTCCATGGTGAACTAGAGTTCCGTATCATACCCGATAATCTTCCTTTTCAACTGTCGGCAATCTTAAATAGAGAGTACCTACGCGACACAGAGGAACACTTCGTGTCAAAATATTCACGCCAAAGCGAATATGACTTCACAATGATTGGGATTGTTACCCAATCAGGAAAAAACATTTCACCTCTTTCAGAGCACGAACCTAATGGAATTAAGGACGCTTGTCTTAATTTAGCAGACAAGCTGACTGTAATGGAAAATGTGTTTTTAGGGCGACTGGACAATGAATGTATCATAGACCCGATCGCAATTTATAGAGAATTATAAAAAATATTCATGTCCATTAATCATTAATATAGTAGGATACCCATTCCGATGATTTAAGTGTATTTTGGATTATGGCGTAGAAGTTTGAGATACGAAATATCATGGCGAGTTCTTGATTGTTCAGATTGAAGAGAAAGAATCTGGTGTGCCATAATATAATTAAGCTATGAGCGAAGTACAGAAAATATCGATACGATTCTTTGACGACCGCGAAGTGCGGGCTGTCTGGGATGAAGAGGGTGCCAAATGGTGGTTCTCGGTGCTTGATATTGTCGGGGTGCTCAACGCACAGGATGACTACGCAAAAAACCGCAATTACTGGAAGTATCTGAAAACCAAGCTCCGCAAGAATGGAAGCGAGTTGGTTAGTGCTACTAACCAACTGAAGCTGCTGGCCTCTGACGGGAAATGCTATCTCACGGATGTACTTGATAATGACGGAGTCATTGCTTTGGCGAAGAGTTTCCCGAACAATAAGGCTTCACGATTCGTTGAATGGTTCATCAACAGCGACGAGAGCATTGACGGCAAAAGCCGGTCGAAAGCATACGCTTTGTTTGAGAGCAGCCTTATCGACAGTATCGAGATCGGTACCGTGAAAGGATTGCAGCAGATTCATGCTTACCTTTTCGGAGGTCTTTATGATTTCGCCGGACAGATCAGGACTGTCAATATAGCCAAGGCGGGGTTCCAGTTTGCTATGGCTCAATATCTGGAACAGACATTAACGAATGTTGAACGTA
>URNY01000076.1 GCA_900549375.1 uncultured Bacteroidales bacterium
CGGATATACGAACTATAAAATTTATAGAACTTATAATTCTTATAAATCTTATAGATCTTATAAAATCAGAGCTTGAGCATTTCGTTCTGGGCGGCGAGATCGTCGAGATATTTGCGCCGGTCCTCTTCCACCATCCGGTCGAACTCGGCGGCATAATCGGCTATCACCTCCGCCGGACGGCGCCAGCGGTCGCCGAAGCGCGCCGCTATCCATGCTCTCTGAAGGTTAGGATAGTGGCGGAATGCATTGTCGAACACTTCCTCGATCTCCTTCACACTCGTTTTCGACATCGCCCTCCGCAACGAAGTGCGCGTCATCAGCAGTCCGGCGATATCGACCCATTCCGCCGCTTCCGATCCCTGTTCACGGTCGGGGAATCCGGTTTCGGATGTGTGGATATGCAGATATTTATAGATTGCCAGCTCATAGAGATGGCGGGCGCGTTCGAGGGCGGCCCGCGTGAATTTCATTCCGCGATATCGGAGATAGCGGTCATCGTCGGCCGGCCGCATCAATAGCTCGTGGATAACGTCGACAGCCTTGAGCATCGCATCGACCGTGAGAGGATTCAGCACATCGTAGATTACGCGGTCGTGAAGTGGAAGACGTCGTTTCTGCCGTCGGTCGCGCGTAGGCCATTTCTTTTCGTCGCGGAGCAAACCGCAACTGCGCAACATGGCTCCGGGCACCACAACCGTTGCCCCACGGTCATCGCCGAAAAGATATGAGAAAGGGAATTGCGAGGAATCGGGATGCGTCTTGTGCTGACCCATCAGCAGAGAAAACGCTCCGATTTTCGCTCCCAGCATCAGATAGGAATCGGAAGAGGTCTTGACGCCCCTTTCGAGCAATCCCCAATGCACGGGTCCGAGCTTATACATGTGATTGCTCTGATTCGTGCCGCTACCCGCATTCATGAAAGATGTCTGGCAACCGATGAGCAGCGATGACTTATGCATGCTCACCGTGAATGGACCGGCAAAAAGCGCACATGCCTCGCCGTTCTCCAGCGAGCAGTTGGCAAAGAAGAGGGAGTCGTGGGCAGTGAATCCCTTTTCAAGTATTGCTCCCTGTCCGATATAGCAATTCCTGATGATGGCGCCGGAATCAAGGACTCCGTCTTCAAGAATGAAATTCTCGGCGTCGACGCCCGCGCCTATACGCGCGAGAGCCCGACCGGGAGCGGCGTTGTTGAGCACGCTGCCGTTGCGCAGGGAGGATGCACCCTCGATGACCACCTCTTTCCCTACCGTCACATTGCGTATCATTCCGCAGTTGCGGATGCATGCGTTATCGCCGATTTCCGGAGCAGGCGAGAAGCCGTCGATATGGTTGTCGAGCAGTTCGCGCCCATCGTTCTTAGCCCATTGAGGATCGCGCGCCGTGATCATCGCCAGCTGCGACGACATCCCGGGATAGATTCTCACGGCCCGCGAACCTGTTTCATCGAGCACGCAAACCTCCGTGCCGACGCCGCATGGGGCTTCTGCCTCGAATTCAAGCAAGCCGATATTCTCGAGGATTACTCCGGAGCCGATAAGCATTCTGCCCGAAAAGCGGACATTGCGTATCTTCGAAAGGTCGGTATCAGGCGAGAACAGAACCTCGCTCCAGTCGGAGCAGCTGCAGCCATTCTCCTCCAGCAGTCGGATCTGCCTCCATGAAAGCGGCTTATGTGGTTTCAAGGTCGTCATATTTTTGGAATAGGAAATCATTATATGGGAAGCGCTCTGTGTGGATCTCGCGGGCCTTCTCATAGAGCATCTCCTTGAGACGGTCGATGTTTATCTTTTTGCGGGCGGAGATAAACACGCAATTGTTCTGCATCTTCGACATCCAGGTCTTCTCGAATTCCTCCAGAGAGATGTTTTCACGGGTACGGGGAGTGAGATCATCGGGATCCTTTGGGGTATAGGAGAATGCGTCGATTTTGTTGAAGACAAGAATCATCGGTTTCTCGGCCGCTCCGCAGACCTCGGCGAGGGTGCGGTTCACAACCTCTATCTGTTCCTCGAACTGCGGGTGGCTCACATCCACTACATGCACAAGTATGTCGGCCTCCCGGACCTCGTCGAGCGTTGATTTGAAGGAATCCACAAGATGGGTTGGAAGTTTGCGAATAAAGCCGACTGTGTCGGAAAGCAGGAAGGGGAGATTGTCGATTATCACCTTGCGCACGGTGGTGTCGAGTGTGGCGAAAAGCTTGTTTTCTGCGAAGACATCGCTCTTGCTCAGGAGATTCATCAGCGTGGACTTGCCCACATTGGTATAACCGACGAGGGCGACCCGGGTGAGTTTCCCTCGGTTTTTCCGCTGGATGCTTTTCTGACGGTCGATGCTTTTGAGTTCCTCTTTCAGGCGCGCAATCTTGTCGAGGATGATTCGTCGGTCGGTTTCTATCTGGGTCTCGCCCGGGCCTCTCATTCCGATACCTCCGCGCTGACGCTCAAGGTGTGTCCACATGCGTGTGAGCCTCGGCAGAAGATATTGGTATTGTGCAAGCTCCACCTGGGTACGGGCCGTGGCCGTCTGCGCCCTTTTGGCGAAGATATCGAGAATAAGGCTTGTGCGGTCGAGAATCTTCACCTTCAGCTCTTTTTCGATGTTGGCCACCTGTTTGGGAGAGAGTTCATCATCAAATATCACGAGTCCGATTTCATTCTCTTCCACATATTGCAGGATTTCGGCGAGCTTGCCCGTGCCTACATATGTGCGTGGATTGGGATAGTCGAGCTTCTGCACGAATCGCTTCTCCGGCTCGGCTCCGGCGGTGCGCGCCAGAAAGTCGAGCTCATCGAGATACTCGTTCACCTTGGTCTCGTTCTGAGTCTTGGTGGCGAGACCGACGAGAACCGTCCGTTCGTTGGCTTCCTTATTTATAATGTTGTCTTCAATCATATTCTCAATGGCAGTAATTTCTAACGTTATATGGGGCCGGGTGGTGCAGTTGCCGGCGGCATTCCTGTGTTTACATCTAATACAACAAACGGCGAGCCAAAATCTCTCTGATTCCGACTCGCCTTAGTCTTTTGCTCCTGCGCGGATGAGGGGCAGGAGGCGCGTGCTTGCTTATTTCTTTACCTTGTTATATCGGGCGTTGAGACCTTCAACAACCTCATCGGTGATGTCGAGTTCGGGGTTGATGTAGAGGGTCGATGCCTTCTGGAAAATAGCGTCGTAGCCGCGCTTTTTGTTATAGTCCTTTATAAACGAGGTGATGGAATCGATCACGGCCTGTTGCGCCTGCATGGCTGCATTGGCCATGTTGGCCTGCATTGTGCCCATCGATTTCTCGGCTTCAGCCTGCATGTTGTTGAGCGTCTGCTGGTCCTGACGATAGGACGCTTCTGTGAGATAGCCGTTGTTCTGCATTTTGTTCTGCATTGAATTGGCAAAATTCTGAAGCTTGTCCTGATGGCGTTTGTGGGCGCTCTCAAGATTATTCTGCATTCTTATGGCCTCTTCCTGATAATCCTTGGCGAGATTATATTTGCTCAGAACCGAGTCGAGGTCGACATACCGGTAATTGGGAAGCACAGTGGCTGATTTGCCGGACTTGGCCTTCTCTGAGGCCGTCCCTGTTTTTGAATCATCGGATCCGCACGACACTGATATAAGCGAGATGGCCATAAATGCTGCGGCTAACGATAAGTGGATTCTTTTCATTTTATAGTTGTAAGATGATGTTGGATCGGTGTAGGTCTATCGGGAATTCCTGCCGTTGCGAGCCGGGCTATGACTCCGTGAATGGGTATGGCAGGAGGCCGATTTTCCTCCCGCAAAGCGAAAGGAAAGCAAAAGTAATGATATTCCCAATAATATGGTAATCAGAAGTGTCAATTTCACTTTTTTTAAGAGTTTGTCAAGAAATTGAATAAACAGTTTCTAACATCTCGTCGGTTTTGTCTGCAAATTTAACTAAAAAATCCAAAATCCGCTTAGAAACTGTTTAAATTCTGCGATTATTTTGCTAACTTAGCCGTGTGCGCATATTCTGCGTTGCCCGCATGTGCGCGAACAATCCGATAGTATTACTAAAAAATATAGATTATGGATGTAAAAGACCTTAAACCGGAACTCATCTGGAAGTGCTTTGACGCTATCACCAAAATACCCCGCCCGTCGTGCCACGAGGAGCAGATACGCGATTTCCTTCTGAAATTCGCCGCTGACAACAATGTTGAGGTGCGCACCGACAAGGTGGGTAATGTAGTGATGAGCAAGCCTGCCACTCCGGGTCATGAAAACGCTCCGACAGTGATTCTTCAGTCGCATATGGACATGGTGGCCGAGAAGAACAATGACGTGAAACATGATTTTCTGAAAGACCCCATCGAGACTTATGTCGACGGCGACTGGGTCAAGGCCCGCGGCACGACGCTCGGCGCCGATAACGGCATCGGTATGGCGGCTGCTATGGCAGTGATGATCGATAAGACGCTCGTACACGGTCCTGTGGAGGCTCTTTTCACCGTCAATGAGGAGATCGGCCTCGAAGGGGCGCAGAATCTCGGCAAGGATATGATCACCGGCTCTATGCTTCTCAATCTCGACTCGGAAGACGACGGCGAGATCTTCGTGGGCTGTGCCGGAGGCATTGACACCACCGCCACTTTCACCTACAGCCGTAGCTATACTCCCGAGAACTTCAAATATATGCGCGTATCAGTAAAGGGACTGCTCGGGGGCCACAGCGGAAGCGACATCAACCTCGGCCGCGCCAACGCCAACAAGATCATTGCCCGCTTCATCTGGGAATGCTCCCGTTGCTGGAACGTGTCGGTTTGCTCGTTTGAAGGGGGCAACCTGCGCAACGCCATCCCCCGCGAGGCTTATGCCGTGTTCGGCATCCATACCGACCATCACGAGGCAATGATGCACAGACTGAAAAAATATGCCGAAGAGATAAAGAATGAATATAAAGGAGTGGAGCCTTCCATGGAGCTATCCATCGAAGAGGCAGAGCGTCCCGAATTCTGCATGGATTCCGACACCTCCCTGGCACTGATCCGCGCCGTCTATTCCGCACCACACGGAGTATATTCGATGAGTCGCGACATCGAGGGACTTGTGGAGACCTCCACAAACCTTGCGAGCGTAAAGCTTGTGGATGATAATAAGGTAGTGGTGACCACTTCCCAGCGGTCGTCGCTCGAAAGCCGCAAGGAGGATATGGCCGGACAGGTAGAGGCTCATTTCCAGCTTGCAGGCGCAGAGGTTACACATAGCGACGGCTATCCGGGATGGGCTCCCAACATGCAGTCGACAATCATGAAGATCTCAGCCGACGCCTATGAGGATCTCTTCGGCGTGCGCCCGGCCATCAAGGCTATCCATGCCGGACTTGAGTGCGGACTCTTCCTCTCGAAATATCCGAATCTCGACATGGTGAGCTTCGGCCCGACAATGACCGGAGTACATTCTCCCGACGAGAAACTGCTTATACCGACCGTAGATAAATTCTGGCGCCATCTCTGCAGAGTGCTGGAGAAAGTGGCGGCGTTATGAAACCGGCGGTCCCGGCTTTAGGAGCTTTCTTTCTGCTTGTCGCAGGCATTGCCTGCGGCAGCGGAAAGGGAACTGCCTCTGCCGATTCGTCGAAAACGCCGCGGACGGTGAAAGTAGATTCCGTGCCGGAGGTCGACGAGGCTACCCGTTATACCCATCTCTCCGACGAGGATTTCCGGATTGTCGCCAATGAACTGGGTGTGGAGGTGGCTTCCGTGAAGGCGGTTGTATCCATCGAGGCAGGAGCCAATATGAAGGGTTTCTGGGCTCCGGGAGTGCCGGTGATCAATTTCGACCGGTCGATGTACAACCGCTTCCGAAACTCGGTGAAAAACAAGCAGGGCAATAAGAACGCAAAAGTGCCTCCGGGCCTTACCGGCTATGCGCTGCAGGAATGGACGCAGCTTGTGAATGCCCGACGCGTCAATGAGCAGGGAGCCAATATGGGCACGTTCTGGGGCATGTTCCAGATCGGAGGATTCAATTATAAGCTCTGCGGCTGCGAGAGCGTGGATGAGTTTGTAAAGCTCATGTCTTACTCTGAGCTCGAACAGCTCGAACTCTTCGCCACGTTCATCACCAACACCGGCATGCTTAGCGATCTTAAAAACAGAAACTGGGCGGCATTTGCCCGTAAATACAACGGCGCAAGCTATGCGCGCCGCGGCTATCACACCAAGATGGCGCGCGCTTACGCCCGCTTCAAAAAAGAATCATAGACAGACTCTATTATGAAAATCACAGATCTCGAACCGAAGCTTATTTGGGAATGCTTCGATGAAATTACCAAAATTCCCCGCCCGACCCATCATCTCGACAAGATGCGCGAGTTCCTTCTCGATTGGGCCAAACGCCACGACATCGAGGCTCATGCCGACAAGGTGGGCAACGTTATGATGCGTAAACCCGCCTCTCCGGGCCATGAGAACGCTCCTACAGTGATTCTGCAGGGACATCAGGACATGGTGGCCGAGAAGCGCCCGGAGATAAAGCATGATTTCATGACAGATCCCATCATCACCGTTGTCGACGGCGACTGGGTGAGAGCTGAAGGAACGACTCTTGGCGCCGACAACGGGATGGGATGTGCTGCCGCAATGGCTGTGCTTCTGGATAAGAACCTTGAGCACGGACCTATCGAATGTCTCTTTACTGTCGATGAGGAGCAGGGTCTTATCGGTGCCAACGGTCTTGAGAAAGGATTTGTAACCGGCGACGTGCTCCTGAACCTCGACTCGGAGGAGATGGGCCAGCTCGTGATCGGCTGCGCCGGCGGCAAGGTTACTATCGCTTCCTTGCCCTATTATATGGCGCCGGCGCCGGAGGGGATGATTTTCCATCGTGTGGCTCTCCGCAATCTGAAGGGCGGCCATTCGGGAATGGAGATCGGTCTGGGCCGTGCAAACGCCAATCAGCAGCTTTGTCGCTTCCTTTGGGAATGTTTCCAACGGTTTAATGTGGAGATCGCCGAGATCGACGGCGGCAATCTTGCCAACGCCATTCCGCGCGACGCCCATGCCGTGGTTGCCGTGGCTCCGGAAAACGAGGCGGCATTCCATAAATATGCCGCCGGATTCTCCGATATGATTCATGCAGAATTCCGTATGGCCGAAGGGGATTCCTTCTCGTTCGAGGTAGAGGAACGTCCGGCGTGCGAAAAGATAATCGATCCGACAACGGCCCGCAAACTCGTTTCGGCTGTGTTCGCTTGCCCCAACGGTGTTCAGGGTATGTCGCTCGCCATTCCCGGACTGATCGAGACTTCGTGCAATCTGGCATCTGTCAAGATGGTAAGCCCGGACCGTATAGAGGTGACAGTTCATCAGCGTTCGTCGGTTGATTCCCGCCGCGATGAGATCGCCGACCGCGTGAAGGCTCTCTTCTCGATGATCGGAGCTGACGTGACGTTCGACGATACGTATGTGGGCTGGGCTCCTAATCCGGATTCGAAAGTGCTCAGAATTGCCGAGCAGAGCTTCAGGGATCTCTTCGGTCATGCGCCGAAAGTAGAGGCTCTTCACGCCGGTCTGGAGTGCGGACTCTTCCTTGAAAAGATGCCGAATCTCGACATGGTGAGCTTCGGCCCGACCCTGAAGGATATCCATTCGCCCAACGAAAAAGCAAATATCGCCTCGGTGGCCGAGTTCTGGAAACTTCTCACCGACATCCTGCGTCGTCTGGCCAACGCCTGACAGCAAACATACTTTACTGAATAGATGTCTCCCGCATCATCTTCCTGAGGTGATGCGGGAGGTTTTTATTGTGAACGTAAGTGGCATTGAAAAGGTGAACCAACAAGCGGCGCACGCCGTTATTAATTGAAAAGAATATTATAAGAATATTAAAAAATGTTACGATGCTTGGATATCTATCTATCGGTGTCTTTATCGACGGCGGCTATTATGCCAAGGTGAACCGCGCGCTCAAGGCTCAGGAACGTTCAATAATACGCGTCAGGGCGCTTTTTGATTTTATCAGCAGCACTATCGCTTACGGGGAGGACATACATGTGTCGGACTGTCAGATAACCGAGGCACATTATTTCCGCGGACGTTTCCGCGTGAAGGAGGCCTACGACAAACGTCTTCTCTACAACGAGCGTAAATTCGAGGACACGCTGATAGAGAACGATGTGATCTTCCATTATAAGCATCTTCGGGAGGTTGCCCGCGACGGCCAGACGGAGGTGGTGGAAAAAGGTGTGGACGTATGGTTCGCGCTCGAGGCTTACGAGCTCGCAACATTCCGCAAATTCGATTATGTTGTCCTCATCACGGGAGATGCCGACCATGAGATGCTTGTCCATAAGCTGAAAGCTTTGAAAATCAAGACTGTGCTTCTGACATGGAATCTGGCAGACGTCGATGCCACATCACCCAAACTTCGCGATGAGGCGGGGCAGCATTGGGAACTGTCGGTCATAACCGACGAGAACCCGCAACTGAAACGCACGCTCCTTTATCGGCTCCGTGAGCCCGCTGTAAGTCCGCTCGGCGACGAGTTCTGAATGTGGCGGATTGAGATTATACCTGTGTAAACACTTAATTTTATTTTATACTTATGAAAACATTGAAGATTATTTGTGTGGCGATGCTCGCTGTTGCCATGGCGGCATGTTCGGGCAAGACGCCGACCCCGGCAGAGGTAGCTTCCAGAATCGATGCACATGAGACTCTTTCGGAGGCCGATTATGGTGTGATGATAGATTATTGCGGCGAATATGCAAAGAAAGTGCAGCAATATTTCGACATCATCAATGCTCAGCCGAGCGATTCTACAGCCGAATATTCAAGGGCTGCGCAAGACATGGCCGATATTAAGGCGGCATCTCCTTACCTTGATATGTTCCGCTCGGCTATCTATAGCGTAGATTCCTCGAAGCTCGGAGAGAAGAACCTCAAGAAAGTTAAGGAATATGAGAAATATGAGGCGTTCCCGATTCCCGACGGCTCCGGACCGGATCTGACGGTTCCCGGTGAAGTGGGAGTGATCGAAGAGATGCCTGATACGGATACGTCGGGCGTGATTTCTCAGGGCGACGGAATCGCCGTCGACAACAAAAAGTAATATCCCTCCGCTCCTTGCATACATAACGGGCGACTGTGGCTTCAACCCCACAGTCGCCCGTTTATTAAATAGGCGTTAAAATTTGGGAAATATGCGGAAATGCTTAATTTTGCACTTGATGAAACCGCCGCATAACGACGTTCTGCCGTCGGTTGAAGGGAATCAATATATTAATTAACCTACAGTTTGAAGCCGATATGAAGAGATTTTGCATTTCGTTGGCTGTGATTGCTTCGTTCGCTCTCACATGTCTGGGTATAGACGACTATGCCAAAGTGATAAATTCAATGACGTATTCTCCCGAGCTCGAGGAGTATGCGCGTCAGGGGAATCCCACCGCACAGAATGTTCTCGGTATAGTATATAAGGGAGGTTTTGGCGTTGAAAAAGATGAGGCGAAGGCTGTCTATTGGTTTCAGAAAGCTGTGGAGAAGGATTTCGCTAACGCACAGGTTAACCTCGGCGAGGCTTATTTGAGCGGGAGGGGAGTGGAAAGGGATCCCGCCATGGCCGCAGCTCTGTTCGAAAAAGCCGCGCTTCAGGATAATCAGGCGGGAATGTTCAATCTCGCTACCTTATATATCAAAGGAGTCGGAGTGCCGAGAAATTTCGAGAAAGCCTTTCAATATGCCGAGAAGGCAGCGAATGCTGTGGCCAAGACCGAGATATATACAAAAGACAATGCATATCAGTCTCCCGGTATGGTTGTCATAGCGAAGGCCCAGGGATTTTTGGCGTTGTGTTATCGTGACGGTATCGGCACGGCAAAAGATATCGACAAATCGATGGAATATCTGAAAAAAGCAGCACGCAACGGCAATCTGGATGCCGTGATGATTCTTGGCGATGCTTACGAAAATGGCAAAAATTTACCCAGAGATCTCGCTGAAGCCGAAAAATGCTATCGCTCGGCTGCCGACAAGGGTATGTCGCTGGCGCAATATCTGTTGGGTGTGAAGTATTCCACAGGTGAAACAATTTCTAAAAACCTGCCTGAAGCCATTAAATATCTGACGCAGGCCGTGGATAACAAAAGGGGTGTCCCGCCGGTGGTGAAAGCCGATGCCTTGCTGAAACTTGCCGATCTTCTTGAAGCTCCCGGCGAGACTCAGAATGCAGCTAAAGCGAAGCAATACCGCAGTCAGGCCGCTAAACTCCCCGCGCCCGACCGGGAAGAAATAAATAAAATACTTTCCTTTGAATGATATCTCCTGAAATATGCATATTCGGCACGAGATTTGCATATTCGGGATAAAAGATATAATTTTGCAGGCACTAAGTAGCTGTTTAAATCCGTTTTCATAATGAATCAAACAGTTTCTTATGCTGATTTGAGGCCGCGGATTTTGAATCTGCTGTCGTTTGTTTGTCTGCAAACTGACTTGCAATCAGATTTTAACATTATTTTATGTGTGGAATAGTAGGATATCTCGGTAACGGGAACGTCTATGATATTTTAATCAAAGGTTTGCATCGCCTCGAATACCGAGGCTACGACAGCGCCGGAATCGCGCTTGTTTCGCCCGATGGCAAACTGAACGTATTCAAAGCCAAAGGAAAGGTTGATAACCTCGAGGCTTTCTGCTCCGATAAGAATCTCGATGCCTTGGCAGGCATCGCCCATACAAGATGGGCCACCCATGGAGAGCCGTCGGATTGCAACGCCCATCCCCATTACAGCGAGGACGGCAATCTCGCCCTTGTCCACAATGGAACGATAGAAAACTATAAGGTGTTGAAAGACGCCTTGATACAGCATGGATGTACATTTCATTCTGAAACTGATACCGAGGTACTCGTTCAGCTCATTGAATATATCAAGGTCCAGAACAATTGCGAACTTGTAGATGCCGTTCGCGAGGCACTCGGTCAGGTTGTCGGAGCTTATGCGATAGCCGTGGTGGAGAAGAATAATCCCGACACGATCATTGCGGCGCGTCAGAGTAGCCCGCTCGTGATCGGAATAGGGGAGAACGAAACTTTCCTCGCTTCCGATGCCACTCCCTTTGTGGAATATACCAAGGACGCCGTCTATCTCAAGGATGGCGAAATTGCGGTGATCAAAAGGGGAGAACCGTTGAAGATCCTTAATCTCCAGAACCGTGAACGCAAGATAGACGTCAAAACGCTCGAGATGTCGATATCTCAACTCGAGAAAGGGGGCTATCCTCATTTCATGCTCAAAGAGATTTTCGAACAGCCGGAGACGCTGCGCGAATGCATACGCGGACGAGTGGTCGACGGCGGACATCGTATCAACATAAACGGCGTGAATGAGAACAAAGATAAATTTCTGAACGCCAAGCGTATCGTGATCGTGGCCTGCGGAACATCCTGGCATGCCGGCTTGCTCGGTAAATATCTCATTCAGGATATGTGCCACATCCCGGTAGAGGTTGAATATGCCAGTGAGTTCCGGTATTCCAATCCTGTGCTCGATGAGAGAGATATAGTGATAGCCATCTCGCAGAGCGGCGAGACCGCCGATACGCTTGCAGCCGTGAAGATTGCCCGCAAAAAGGGCGCCTTTGTTTTCGGTATCAGCAATGCCGTCGGTTCGTCGATTCCGCGCGAGACCGACAGCGGTGCCTATATTCATGTCGGTCCGGAAATCGGTGTGGCCTCTACCAAAGCATTCACCGGTCAGGTGATGGTGCTCACGCTTCTCGCTTTGGCTGTGGCGCAGCTCAAGCATACCATCGAGCCGGAGAAGATAGCCGCCATCGGCAAACAGATACTCCGCATTCCCGACCACGTGAAGCGTGTGCTCAAACTCAATGACAAGATCGAGCGTCTCTCGCTGATATATACCTATGCCCGCAATTTCCTTTATCTGGGACGCGGTTACAGTTATCCCGTGGCGCTCGAAGGGGCACTCAAGCTTAAGGAGATATCCTATATTCACGCCGAAGGTTACCCCGCCGCCGAGATGAAACATGGTCCCATCGCGCTTATCGATGCCGAGATGCCCTCGGTGATCATCGCACCGCAGGATCATCTCTACGATAAGATTGTGAGCAACGTGCAGCAGGTAAAAGCCCGCGGAGGCAGCATCATAGGCATTGTGACCGAAGGCGACAGCGTGATCCGCAATATTGCCGACCATGTGCTGGAAGTTCCCGAAATGCCGGAATGTCTCTCGCCGATCATCACGAGCGTGCCTTTGCAGCTTCTTTCCTATTATATCGCCATCAATAAGGGAAAGAACGTAGACATGCCCCGCAATCTCGCAAAGTCGGTGACCGTGGAATGACATGCTTCGGCCTTACACCGCTGCGCCGGGCAAGTTCGGTAAAATTGTCTTATCCTGTGATTTAAAATACTTTAAATCTTTAAGGATAAAAAATAAGAAAATTTTTTACTGAAAATTTGGCTGGAGACGAAATTTGTTATAACTTTGCAGTCGAATTCGTTTGAGCGTCGGATTTTCCACGGTGCGAAAGTCGAAATAAGCCTCTTTAGCTCAGTTGGCCAGAGCACGTGATTTGTAATCTCGGGGTCGTTG
>URNY01000077.1 GCA_900549375.1 uncultured Bacteroidales bacterium
CTCCTTTCGAGGCGGCGATGTCGGAGGCCTTTTCGGGGAGCACGCTCACGATGGCTGTGCGCGTGCCTACGAGGCTTACGATCTCGCCCCCTTTGGCGCGGATTTCGTCGAGCGCTTCGGGAGAACCGTATCTTACGATGAGGTCTACGCGGCCGCCGGAGCGGTCGGACGCGGCTGCCAGCGAGGCTTTATTTGTTTCGGAGACCGGGGAGGATAGGCCGCGGAGACGGAACATGTCGGCGTCGCGCAATTGTACCTGAGAGGAGGCGGCGAGCGACGCGAGGCATAAAGGTAGTGCCGTTAAAAGGATTTTTCTCATATCTCTATCTTAATGATTTGATGGAAACCGCCGCACCCCAAAATTCATTTAAAAGAGGAGTGTTGAGGCTGATGCAGATGTATCGGATGAAAATGCGATTTGTGCGGATAAAGGAAACGGAAGAAGCCAATAGCTTAAAAGCCACCGGGAATATGCACGCATATTACGGAGCCGATGTAAATATGCGATTGTAGTCACAAAGTTATAAATTTTTAGTTAAAATGAAAGATTTTACACAAATTTTTTTAAAATCGTTTGAAATGTTGCCTTTTTGTTAAATAAACCTTATCTTTGAACCGAAACGGGAAGAATATTCCGTGAATAGTTTATCAAAAAAAATTCCCTAATTATTAGAAAATCCCGGCAGAGGCCGGAAGGAGCCGAAGGGAATGAATTTAAATCATCAATTTATGAACAGATTATTATCCGTATTGTCAGTCGGGCTGCTGGTTGCCTCCGGTAGTTTCACGGCGGCGGGACAGGTCTCCCGGGAGACCGGCACCTCGCCGGCTGCCCGGAAAGAAGTGCCGCGTGGCGTAAGACTGCCCGAAGGGGCTCTTAAGATGCGGCAGCCGGAAACGCCGGCGTCCGGCCGCGGCTTCACTGAGATTCCTGCAAAGAGCCGCATGCCGAAGACCGGACTCAATGTCAAGGGAACTCCGCAGTCGCTTCCGGCCGTCAAGGCCATGGCGAAAGCATCCTCGGTGCAGGGTTATTGCTCATACATATCGGGTGCCTACGAACTCGGGTGGTATAATATATCATGGCCCGAGGGCTCCACGCTGAAGTGGAAAAGACAGACGCAAGTCTCTCCCGGCGCCGGCTTCGTGCGCGGCGACGAGGTGTTCGCCTTCTATACCCTCTCCACAACATCGAGCGGCCTGACAGACGCGGGCTATGATATCCTCGATTTTGCAACGGGTGCCGTAAAAGAGAATCATCCCGCGCAGATCTTCGAGACGCTGGAACAGGTGGTGGTGCTCGCCGCCTACGACTGCGACGAGGATATGGGTTATGTGGTTACATTCAACAACACGGGCGATTCCTATCTCCTGCAGAAGTTCGATCCCAAGACAAAGTCATTCACAAATTTAGGGGTAAGCGTTCCAAGTGACTGGATGAGCCTTGCCTATAATCCCGCCGACAAATGTCTCTATCTTTTCGACGAGGCGGGAGAACTGAAGCGATATGACAGCAAGGGGAAGAAGTTCGCCCGCGTGAACACTCTGACGTGGAACATGACCGAATATAAGAAGACAATGATCTACAGTCCGAAGGACAATGCCTTCCTGCTGTCGGTGGATTCTTATGACGATTCGGACAATGAACGCACTGACATGATTCTTCTTCCCGTTACGGGCGCACACACCTATCTCGGAACCGTGGCGGGCAATCCGCAGTATAATATCCTTTATATCCCCGACAGCTATGTGAATCCGGCCGGCGCCAAGGCGCCGACGCTGGCGGCGTGGAACGTGACGGGAGGAGAGACCACCGGCAATTTCGAGATACAGCTTCCCACGCAGTATGAGAACGGGGGCGCGATCAGCGGCACGGTCTATCTTCAGGTTACCGTTGACGGCAATGAGGCGTCAGGATCGTTGAGCGGAACTCCCGGAGCGAAGGTGACAGTGCCTCTGACCTGCGGCGAGGGCCTTCACCGCTTTATGGTGACCCCCTTCACGCTGAGCAATGACGGCAAGGTGTTCGGAACGCCGCTGGTGTTCGAGCGCTGCATCGGCGTGGATGTGCCCAAGGCTCCTGAAAATGTTACGCTGACAGCCGAAAAAGTCAGCTGGGAAGCGGTGACAGAGGGCGCCAACGGCGGATATGTGAACACCGCCGATATGAAATATAATGTCTATCTCGACACTCAGCTGATCACTCCGACGCCGATTGCGGAAACAACTCTCGACATCACATTGCCTGAGGGCGGTGTCGTTGCACATGTCGCAAAGGTTTATGCCGTGAGCGGAGGAAAGACCTCGGAGGCCGGCGTTTCCGAGAAACTTTATGCTGAAGGAGCCCTCGGCCTGCCGGTATATCTCGGTCTTGAAGATGGAGAGGAGGATATGGATCCCGGAATGATCGACCTCTTCACTATTGTGCACGATCCGATGAATACGAATCCCAATGATCTGCGCGGATGGCGTTATGACGACCAGAGCGAACATTTCGGAGGATTCTATAGCTTAGTGAATAAAGAGTCGACTTCCACCACTGAGAACAATGATGAATGGCTCTTCCTGCCGGCAATCAATTTCCCGGATGCCGACGGCCGCTATCGTCTGTCGATGGATATCTGGACCGGAGGCCATTATTTCTCCGGCGACGAGATATATGAGATTGCGCTCTGCAAGCGTCCGAACGGTTCGCGCCCCACTATGATCAAGGAGGCTACCACGATCCACAAGAGCAACTGGTTCGAGACATCGGAAACTATTTTCCAGGTTCCGGAGGCCGGCGAGTGGTATATCGGTATCCATCATATCTCCCCTATAGCTGATGCTTACCGCCTCTATGTCCGCAATTTCCTTGTGACGAAATCGCAGACATCCGCCGACAGCCCCGCGGCTGTGACGGAACTCACTGCCGAGGCAGGTGCCGAGGGCGCTCTCGAGGCCGTGCTGACATTCAAGATGCCGACCACTTCAGTGACAGGCACAGAGCTTCCCGCGTCGACGCAGATCACGGCCACGGCCGTGGCTGTAGAACGCAAGTCGACAGGCAATGTGACCGTCGGCGAGGCTCCCGTGACGGGAACGCCCGGCCAGGCCATGACAATGAAGGTTCCCGCCACGCAGGGGATGACTTTCATCGGCGTCACCACGAGCTCCGACAAAGGCGAGGGCATGCTGGCCGAGACGAATGTATATTGCGGCGTTTATGCTCCGACAACTCCCGATGTGAAAGCGAAGATTTCGGACGACAACATGACCGTGACATTCGAAATCACTCCCAAAGATTATAATGATAACGGCGAATATGCCGGCGCGGCTCAGCAGGATGTGACGATCTTCCGCAAGGTGAACGGCGAATGGCGCGTGGCCGAGGAGATCGGCAAACAGCGCACATGGCAGTTCACGCATCCCGAGGGCCCGCAGGAATTGCATGCCATCGGTATCGGCGTGAAGAATGCCGCCGGTTCCTGCGAGGAGATGTATACCTTCTCGGCCCACATGGGACCGGTGTTCCAGCTTCCGATGAATGAACCTTTGATTCCGACGGGCGATGTGATGAATTATAAATATGAGCCGCTTTCTGTGGAACATTTCTCCTATCTGCAATCGCAATGGGCATGGACAGACCCGACTGATCTCGACGAATCGGCCGCCAATGCGACAAACGCGGCTGTGGTGGCTGTCTACGACGGCGAATCGCAACTTGTCCTTCCGCGTTTCAGCACCAAAGGTCTGAGCAATGTGAAATTTGATTTCAGCAGTTTCTTCGGAAACCTCTCGGCCGAGAAGGTGTCGATAATCGCTTCGTCGCCGATACTCGAACCGACGGAAGTGGCGGCCTTCGATGCTACTTCGGGCAGCGGCTGGGAGCATAAGCTTGTATCGCTTCCTGCAGGGTGCCAGGACCAGGGATGGGTGCAGCTGGCTATCCGCGTGAAGATTGTCGGCTATAGCCAGTGTTTCATGATGGATTCCTATTCGATAGCCAACTATCCTCAGGATATGATGACGATCAGCGGCATGACAGGCGCCACACGCGGTGCGGTGGGCGAGAAGCTCGCCTATGCGGTGGAGATTGAGAATGCCGGCACTAAAGATGCCGCTCTTCCGGGCTATACATTCCGGGTGCTCGGCGACAACGGTATTATCGCCGACCTGAAGGATGCAGATGCTCCCGCACAGATCAAAGCGGGCGAGAAGGCTCTGCTGAAGTTCAGCTTCACTCCCAAGTCGGCCGACAAGGGTGATGCCGTGGTTCGCTTCAATCTCCCGGGCCAGCCAGTAGAGGCCACCGCCGAGATGGACAAGCAGCTCACGATCCTCAATGCCCGCGTACCGGTGGTTGACGATCTCGCCATCGCTTATGGCGATACGCGCAAGGATGTGGTGCTCAGCTGGTCGGAACCGCGCCATACGGAAGATTTCGAGGCCGCGGAGCCCTGGAGTTATGACGAGGAGCTGCGCGGTTTCCGCAACCTCGATCTCGACAAGGGGAAGGTATGGCCCGTAGGCGAATTTGATTTCCCGGGCGAGGGTCGCGAGAAAGCATATCAGGTATTCTCGCAGACCGTTACCGACAACGCCACGATGGCCGCCCGCAGCGGCGAGCAGTATCTGCTCTGCATGTCGCCCAAGACAGGCACAACCGATGACTGGCTGATTTCTCCGGAGGTTAAGCCGGGTTCGAAGTTCTCTTTCTGGATGAACATCTGTTCGCCGGATTACGCAGAGACCGTGCTCGTGAAGTATTCCACCACCGGCAATGAGCCTGCCGACTTCAAGAAGCAGCTTGACAACGGCTATATCTGCCCGGACAAGGTTGAGTGGAAGCGCTATGAGTTCACGCTCCCTGCCGACGCGAAGTATTTCGCTCTGCATCATGTGGGCGATGACGGCAACGAGCAGTTCGGCTTCATGATCGACGACATCAGTTTCGAGCCTGTGAAAGGTGCCGCAACCGTAGAGGGCTATAACATCTATCGCGACGACGTGCTCGTGAAAGCGGGTCACTCCGGAACTACTTTCACCGACAAGGATGTAGACACTTCGACACCGGTGAGATATCTCGTGAAGACTCTCGCTACGGTCAACGGCGAGCAGATAGAGTCCGACCGCTCGAATGTGGTATGGGCAACCGACGGAAGTGGTGTCGGTGATCTGACCGGTTCCGCACCGGCGATGATCAGCGGCGGCAAGGGCGTTGTGACGATGCGCGGCTTTGCTGCAGGCACAGCCTACAGCGTCTCGAACGTAGCCGGCATGGTAATGGCCGCAGGCAATATCGGGAACGACACCGAGACAGTAGCTCTTCCGGCAGGCATCTACATAGTAAGATGCGGCTCGGCAGCGGTCAAGGTCGTAGTCAGATAAGCTAAGCCTAAGATAAGAAAGGCGGAGAAATGCAAATGGCATTTCTCCGCCTTTCTTTAATGGGACTAATGGGACTGATGGGGCTAATGGGACTAATGGGGCTGATGGGGCTGATGGGCCAATGAGCCTGATTAGTGCGGGGTGATGGTGAAGGTGATGGTGCCGCGGGTTTCGCCGGCGCCTTTCTTCGCGCTCCAGCGGGCGCCGCGGGCTGCCTGCTCGCAGGCGCGGCGGATGGAGGCAGAAGCGCCGCCGGAAGCCTTTGCGGAGGTGACGCGCCCTTCGGCATCGATGACGACGGCTACCTTGACGGTGGTCTTATGTCGCAGCTCCACATCCGGTTTCGGGCAACCTTTGAATGTGCGGCCGTTGGCGTTGCCCTGGATTCCGAGTCCAACGCCTCCGGCGCCGGATGTTCCGGATTTGCCCTCAACGGCTCCATTCTTTCCGGAGAACCCTTTGGCCACGGAGGATGTGATCTTCTGCTTCTCCTCCTTGGTGGCGGAGGGTTCTGTGGCTTTGACAGGGCTCTCTTTCTTTGAAGTTATCTTTTTCTCTTCGGGGGGCGCGGGCTTCGGGTTATCGCCGGGTACCACGAGCTTGGTGTTGTCGGTTTCGGCGTGTTCCGGTTCCCCCTTGAAGGCGGGAGCGGGCTCGTCGCGGTTCACGGCGTTCTCCTCGCCGAGATCTTTGAGGATTTCGGGTTCGAGGAACATCTCATCTTCGAGTGGTTCTATTTCAGGGACGGACTGACTTGCGAGCCCGGAGCGGTCGTAGGTGAATCCGCCGATGAACAGGAAGAGAAGTATGAGGAGCACGGCTGCGAAAGTGATCGCGGCAGCTATCGTTCGGTCTTTCTGTTCGGTTGTCATATCCGGTGTGTAAGGTTTATATTCGGTATGGATTGGAGGTTACCTGGCGGGGGCGGCCTTCGCTTTTGTGGCGAGAACCATGTGGAGGTGCTGGCGCGCGGCGAGGTCGAGGACGCCTACGACCTTGCCATAGTCGACCACGCTGTCGGCGTATAGGGCGACGGCGCGGAGGGAATCTTTTTGCTGGATGCCGACGAGTGTCGAGGCGAGTTCGTCGGAGGTGACGGGCCGCGGGATGGAGAGGATGCCGGTGGAGTCGTTGCGGTCTTCAACGATGTAGAGCCTGGAGTCGGCGTCGATATAGACTTCGGTGACGGGCTTGAGGGAGGTCTGCTCGCTGCTCTGGGGGAGATTCACGTCGATGGCGGCCGGAAAGATGATGGTGGAGGTCACCATGAAGAAGATGAGCAACAGGAAGATGACATCGGTCATCGACGACATCGAGAAAGTGTCAAGGGATTGGAAATTGCGTTTGAGGGCCATAGGGGGAGGGGGGAGGAATTTTGAATTTTGAATTTTGAATTTTGGGGAGAGACGAGGGGGTTAGGAGGCGGGCTCGTTGAGGAGATCCATGAATTCCATGGTTTTGGCTTCGAGGGAATTCATGACGCGGTTGACGCGGGCCACGAGGATGTTGTAGGCGAAGAGGGCGATGATGCCGACTACAAGACCGGCGACGGTGGTGACGAGCGCCTGATAGATACCGCTGGAGAGCACGGTGATGTTGGCCGAGGTGCCTGCGGAAGCAAGGGCATAGAAGGCCTGGATCATGCCGACGACGGTTCCGAGGAAGCCGAGCATCGGGGCTCCGGCGGCAGTGGTGGAGAGCCAGGGGAATCCCTTGCCGAGGTTGGCGACTTCGATGTTGCCGGTGTTCTCGATGGCTACGAGGACATCGTTCATTGGTCGGCCGATTCGCGTGAGTCCTTTCTGTATAAGGCGCGCGTAGGGCGTGTCGGAGCGTTTGCAGAGGTTATAGGCCGATTCGATGTCGCCTTCATGGACATAGTCGCGGATGCGGTCCATGAAAGTCTTGTCCTCTTTCGAGGCGCGGTTGATGGCGAGCATTCGCTCGCAGAACACGTAAATTGCCACGACGAGAAGGATCGCGAGAGGAATCATGATGTAGCCGCCGTCCATTATCAGCGACCAGAAAGAGAGGGTTGGCTGTGTCATATCGAGTAGATGTTGATGCTTGATGAGGTTTGTTTAGCTAATTTATAAGGAAATCGGGGAGGATTACCTGAGGCAGTCGAGATATTCGCGGATTGTGCGTTCGATTCCGAGGTATAGGGCGTCGCTGATTATTGCGTGGCCTATGCTGACTTCGTCGAGCAGCGGGAGGCTGCGGCGGAAGAAAGCAAGGTTGGCGAGATTGAGGTCGTGGCCGGCGTTGAGGCCGATGCCGCGGCGGAGCGCTTCGGCGGAGGCTTCTACGAATGGAGCGACGGCCGTTTCAGGGTTTTCGGGATAGAGGTCGGCATACGGCTTCGTGTAGAGCTCCACGCGGTCGGCGCCGATGCGTGCGGCTTCGCGGACCTGAGCCGGGTCGGCCTCGATGAAGATGGAGGTGCGGATGCCGGCCTGACGGATGCGCGTGACGACGGCCGAGAGGAACTCGGCGTTTTCGGTGACGTTCCAGCCGGCGCTCGAAGTCAGTGCGCCCGGGGCGTCGGGTACGAGTGTGACCTGTTCGGGCACTACTTCCACGACCATGCGGATGAAGTCGTCGGACGGGTAGCCTTCGATATTGAATTCGGTGGTTACGATCCTGCGCAGTTCATAGACGTCGCGGCGCGTGATATGCCGCTCGTCGGGGCGGGGATGGACGGTGATTCCCTGGGCGCCGAAACGCTCGCAGTCGAGGGCGAATTTTTCTACGTCGGGGATGTTTTCTCCGCGGGCGTTGCGCAGAGTGGCAACTTTGTTTATATTGACGCTAAGGCGTGTCATAATTTATGGTTATTAGGCTTGTAGGTTTATTCCGGCGATGATTTCGCGGAATTGGCATATTATTTGAGTTATTATTTGTAACTTTGCATTGGCGGATGGCCGATTCGATGAATCACTTTCTCCGCTGAAACGTTAAAATAATATAACCGTATTCCGTCGGTCGGCGCCGGATTTCTCCGGATGCAAAATTAAGAAAAAAATTGGACTTGACGAAAACAAAGGAATCGAATGATAACAGCAAAAGAGATAATGTCGCCGGTATGGAACACGGCCGCCGCACGCCCTCTCAAGTATGTTGAGAGCGGGCTGCCGATTGTGGATGTGCTTCCGCGTCTGCTCGACACTCCCGACTTGCTGCTTGGGGTAAAGGAGAACGGGGAGATGATCGGGGTGGTTGACCGCGATTCGATGCTGGCGGGGATGGGCAGGATGATTGCCGCCCGTGATGACTGCAGCCTCATCACTCTGGAATGCGGGGCGGCGGATTACAGCGCCTCGCGGATATCGCGCGCGGTGGAGGATACGGACGCGCATCTTGTGGACATGTGGACTGTCCCTGCGGCCGACGGGCGCCTGTCGGTGACGCTTCGCGTGCGTCGCGAGGACCCGACGCAGACGGTGCATAGCCTTGAGCGTTACGGCTATGAGGTGGTTTCTGCGAGCGGCAGGGAATATGCCGACTCGGAGGCCGCGGCGATGCGCTTTCTTGAACTCAAGACTTTTCTGAACGTATGAGAAAGCTGGCATTGTTCGGGAACAGGCATCAGGAGGGTTATTTCCCTCAGCTGCAGCGTTTGCTGATAATGCTTTCGGAACGTGGTTTCGAGGTGTGGGTTCAGGAGCGGTTCTCGACTTATCTGGAGGCCAACGGTGTTGTATTCCCGGATGGCTTTGAGGTGACGGAGGATTTCCCCATGGAAGCCGAATGCGTGGTGAGTATCGGCGGAGACGGCACATTTCTGAAAGCGGCCCAGTGGGTCGGCGCCGCAGAGACACCTATACTGGGCATCAACACGGGGCATCTCGGTTTCCTCGCGAGTTATTCGCTGGAGGAGATGGAGGAGCTGACGGATGTCGTGGCCCGCGACCTCGGACAGAGGGAGCGGCGGGCCGTACTCGAGGTGAGAAGCAGTTCGTTGCCGGATGGTTTCTGGCCATATGCCTTGAACGAAGTGGCTGTGCAGAAAGGGGAGACGGCGTCGATGGTGACGGTACATGCCGAAATCGACGGCTATTTTCTTGCCGATTACCTGAGCGACGGGCTTGTAGTGGCCACTCCGACAGGCTCTACGGCTTATAATCTTTCGGCCGGCGGACCTATTCTGCAGCCGACGCTCGAGTGCCTTGTACTTTCTCCGATCGCTCCGCATTCGCTGACAATGCGCCCTCTGGTGGTTTCCGGCGAGTCGGAAATACATCTGCGCGCATATTCGCGGATGGATTATGCGCGGGTGAGTCTCGACGGGCGTTCGTTCATGCTTCGTTGCGGAGAGGATGAGCTGGAGATTACGAAAGCTCCGTTCGCTGTGGTCGTGCTCCGGCGCCCGGATGCGAGCTTCTCGCGGCTTCTGCGCAACAAGCTGCTCTGGGGAAAGAGATAAAACTTAAAAAAAACAGAGTGCTTCGAAATTTCGAAGCGCTCTGTTTTTTTATTTTATTTCGAGAATCTCGAGGAACTCGAGAAGCGCGGGAATCTCGATCGGGAGCCGGGAATTATTTTGCGTGAGCGGGAGCGGGAGCGGCGGCCGGAGCTGCTGCGGGGGCTTTGTCGGCAGCGGGGATGTTGACGGGCGCGGGCGCTGCGGAGTTGGGCGCGGGTGCTGCGTTCTGGATGCTGGAGACGTTCACGGGAGTCTTGACTGCGAAAGATGCGCAGATGCTGACAACACAGATGAAGATTGCCAGACCCCAGGTTGTTTTCTCAATGAAGTCGGTAGTTCTGCGGTAGCCGAGGTACTGGTTGCCGCTGGAATAGTCGGAGGCGAGACCGCCGCCTTTGGATTTCTGGATGAGAACAGCACCGATGAGAAGCAAGGATGCTATTACGATAAGAATGCAAAAAAAGATGTACATATATTATGCTTTTGTGAAAAATCGCTTTTGGTCTGCAAAGTAAACACTTTTTTTCGGATTATTCAAACATTTTGACTTCAAAAAGTGCGACTGAGAGAGTGTGCGTGGTCGGTGTGCGAACAGAATGATAAGGAATAATATTTTTTGCTGTCGGGAAGATATGCTTTGCAACATATTATTGCGCACTTTGTTGCATATATGACAAATTTGGTTTAAATTAGAGCGCGGTTATAAAATCGTTTTAACCGAAACAACAATACAAACCTGCTGTATAACAACTTTGAAAAACTGGTTACTCTTCTCAATTCTCACAATACTCACAATTCTCTATACTTTCTAAACTCTATAAACTCTCCACTCATACTAAAAACGGAATACTTTTTTATTAATTTAAATTGTAACTGATGAAAAAAATCTTACTAACCGCGCTATGCTTTCTCGCGCTGTCGCTCCCGGCTCTGGCCCAGACGATGGTGGTAACGAAAAGCGACGGGTCGAAGACTTACTTCTCCGTCAACCATCTTGAGAAAGTGCTTTTCGAGCAGAAAGCAGTTGAACAGCCTACGGAATTCGAGCTTACCAAAGTCAGGGATTACACTAAAGGCAACGTCCTGATGGATTTCAGTGTCAAAGATAGCGATGACTGGATGTCGCTCGACATATATGGTAAAAAGACAGCTACCTATCTGGAGGCAGGAGTCTATAATGTTACGGATGACGGGGCTGAGATGACTGTTTCGGATACATCCTCCCTGACGATCGGCGGTGGCCGCGATATGCTCGCATCCGGAAAAATGACCGTTGCCGACAACGAAGGGGTCTATCACATTGATTTCGATTTCGTCACGAAGAAAGGGACAATCATCAAGGGTTCGTTCGAGGGGAAGGTCCCCGGGTATACGAGCCACCCCGAGGCCGAGGTTTATAATTTCGCGGCCACGAAATGCGAGCTTTACAGCCCCAACAGTCTCGGGGCGAAGGAGTATTACTTCAGGCTCAACGATGCAAATTATAATTTCGAGCTTTCGCTCAACTGCTGGAGCAAGGGTCTGACTCTGCTGCCTGAAGAGGGTGAATACGAGTGGGATGGCGCATCCGACGCCGACTGGAACGGATCATTCGGAAGCCGCACAAGAATCTCTTATTATTATGATTATCAGTCGCTCCTCGACGGACTTACGCCTACGGACGCATCTACAATGAAGTTCGAGAAGGTTGATGACGAGGGTAACTATAAGTTGAGTGTGACGTTCGTGTATGGCGAAGCTCCGGCCACCAAGACCGTGAATATCGTCTATTCGGGCAAGATCACCGACAGCCGCGATGCGGCCGACAAACAGATTGCCTATACGGCATCCGCAATGAAAATCGCCCAGATCAACGACGGCATACCCGGCGAGTTCTATCTCAAAGGAAACGACGCAGACTGGACTTGCGAATACGTGCTCGACCTCTTCGCGGCGACTGACGCAAGAGAACTTCCTGAAGGGCTCTACACCTATTCCGAGGAGAAAACACCCGGCACGTTCGGACGCAAGACCTCCATCTGCGGATATAACTACAGCAGCCATGACTTCGTCCCGGGAGCCGGCGACAAGGTCAACGTGACTAAAGGAACCGACGGCAAGTATACTGTCAACGCTCTCTTCAAAGGACAAAACGGCTTCAAGGATGTTTCTCTCACCTATACCGGCGAAATCGTTGACGAGCGCGACCCCGTTGTAGATCCGGAACCTGAGCTGGATGGAACGAAATTCGGTCTTAGGAAATTTATTGAGGCATATAGAAATACGAACAATCTGCTGATGGCTTTCGAGGATGAGTCGGGCAAGAAACTCGAATTCGACATGTACGGAAGCTCGACGGAGGCAAGAACCTTGACCGCAGGAACCTATACGGTTGCAAGCGGGAATGGACTATCTACAATCGATCCCGCTTATTCCTACTACAATAATGTGAAGCTTAAGTCAGGAACTATGACCGTTGCCGACAATGAAGGAGAACTCACAATCAAATTCGATTTCGTACTTGTAGACGATTCTACAGTTAAAGGATATTACAAGGGCCGCATGAACGAAATGCACTACACAACCGCAGATTGCGTACTGGTCACACCCAACGAAGCCGAGGAGCATGAGTATTATTTCAAATTCGCTGATGAACCCAAATACAGATTTGATGCTGTTGTGAATCTGTTTAGTG
>URNY01000078.1 GCA_900549375.1 uncultured Bacteroidales bacterium
CACCATGGTGGGGGGCAACGGAGCAGGCAAGACCACCACCTTCTATATGACTGTCGGGCTGATAAAGCCGAATGGGGGGAAGGTATTTCTCGATAACCATGACATCACCGAATATCCCGTATATAAAAGGGCACAGTTCGGCATCGGTTATCTGCCCCAGGAACCATCGGTGTTCCGGACTCTGTCGGTGGAGAATAATATCAAGGCGATCCTTGAGATGACCAACACGTCGAAAGAATACCAGAAGGAGAAATTAGAGTCGCTGATCAGCGAGTTTTCTCTCGAAAAAGTGAGACATAACCTCGGCAACAATCTCTCCGGAGGAGAGCGCCGGCGCACAGAGATAGCGAGGTGTCTGGCAATCAACCCGAAATTCATCATGCTCGACGAGCCTTTTGCCGCTGTTGACCCTATTGCCGTCGAAGATATTCAGGAAGTCGTTTATCATCTCAAAGAGCGCAACATCGGGATTCTCATCACCGACCATAAGGCAGATTCAATTCTCGGCATTACAGACCGCGCCTATCTGCTGTTTGAAGGGAAAGTACTCTTTCAGGGAACGAGCGAAGAGCTTGCCAACAATCCAATAGTAAGAGAAAAATATCTGGGACGCGATTTCATATTTACACGCAAGAAATTCGAATGAGCACATCTTCCTCCTTACCTTCAGCGGGGTTCAATACCGCGACAAAACTCCTGTTATTGTTTGGCGTCATGCTGGTGATGCTACTCGGCATAAGCGTAATACAGACGATAATGGCATACAGTTCTGTCGATATAGGTTCGAGAACATGGATACTGATAATATCGGCTTTTCAGTCGGTTTTCGTCTTCATGTTGCCGTCGTATATAGCGGCACGCATCGATAGCGTTCATCCCCTGAATGTAATGACGTTATCCACTAAACCTCAGAGTTTGTATATAATAGCGGCGTTGTTTCTTATAATTCTGGCTGTTCCGGCCATAAACCAGACTGTATACTGGAATGAATCTATCGATTTTCCGGATGCCATGAGTGCATTGGAAGACACCTTACGCAAATGGGAAAACTCGGCGGCAGAAATGACGAAGAATATTTTAGCAGCATCTTCAGTGTGGGAAATGTTGGTAGGCGTATTGGTTATCGGATGTCTCACCGGACTCGGAGAAGAGCTTTTCTTCAGAGCAGGCCTGCAACGACTGCTGGCGAAATGTATGCCCGTGAATGGAGCCATTTGGTTATCGGCGGCCATTTTCAGTCTGATGCATTTTCAATTCTTCGGATTTGTTCCGCGCCTTATGCTCGGGGCTGTTTTCGGCTATCTATATTTCATCTCCGGGTCTATATGGGTTTCGGCCCTCGCCCATGCACTGAATAATTCACTTGTAGTTGTCACCGCATGGCTCATATCTCGGAATATCTTTCCGGCGAGATTCGAGATGTTTGGCGTTGATGAAACAGGGTTCCCGGTGTTAGCTACGGCAAGCATGATAGCGGTGATAATCATGGTAGCCGCTTTATATCGTCATCATACACACAATAAGTCAAATAAAGTTTAGATTTTATCAATGGCACAACCGGGATATCGCGATATCATCGCCGCAATAAAGAAAGGGAATCCGGCATCCGTATATCTGCTTATGGGGGAAGAAGACTACTACATCGATCTAATAGTCAATGCCCTCGAGACATCGGTTGTGGCAGATGAAGATAAAGACTTCAATCAGAATGTCTATTATGGAGTAGATGCAGATATGGATACAATCGTGGCCTCATGTCAGCAACTCTCCATCATAGGAGGCCGGAGACTTGTCCTGCTAAAGGAGGCTCAGTCCATCCCACGGGGGAAGCAACAGATAGAGAAGCTTGCCTCTTACGTGAAGCGTCCCAATCCCTCATGCGTATTCGCACTCGCCTTTAAAGGCGACAATCTGAACGCCACGTCTGAAATCATGAAAGCCGGAGCTAAATCCGGAGCTGTCATATTCAAAGCCGACAAAGTGCGCGATTATCAATTGCCGACACATGTGAAAGATTATTGCGCATCGCGAAAAACGGGCATTGACGACAAAGCGGTAGCCTTGTTGTGCGATTATATCGGAGGGCCTCTCGCCAAATTGTTTGGCGAAATCAACAAGCTTATAACTATAAAGGGAGAAGGGAACAGACTGACTGAAGAAGACGTTGAGGAACACATAGGTATATCGAAAGACTTCAACAACTTCGAGCTCGTCAGTGCTATTGCAAGAAAAAACTACACTAAAGCTGTCGGAATCATCAAATATTTCGAATCGAATCCGAAAAACAATCCTACTGTGCTTACAACTGCTGTGTTATTCGGATTTTTCACAAATCTTGTCTCGGCGTTTTATTTGCCCGACAGAAGCGATTCCACGCTCAGACAGGAGTTCAGACTGCGCAATCTGACGGCATTTGCCGATTTCAAAGAGGCTTTGAGAAATTACAATGCTTTTCAGGCTGTCAATATCATACATCTTTTGCGCGACTTCGATGTGAAAAGTAAGGGAGTAGGCTCTTTCCAGAATGAATATTCCCTTCTGTTCGACCTTGTTTTCAAAATATTCACAATCTGAACAATCAATGATTTTTTATTTCTCCGGTACAGGAAATTCCAGATACGTCGCTGAATATGTCGCAAATAGATTAAGCGACAGTATTTTCGATATTGCAGCATTTAAATCCGAGGGGACATATCATTCTTTTAAGGCCGGTTGTAGAAACGGAAAAACGATAGGTTTTGTATTTCCTATATATTCGTGGGGAGTTCCTCCGATTGTGTGCGAATTCATAAGGGCAATATCCGATGAAGATGTAAAGAACATAATAGCCGGGAATTTACGGGTTTGGATGATTGCAACCTGCGGGGATGAGACAGGAAATGCACATATTATGTTTCGAAAACTTCTGCAACATCGTGGATTGAAACTTGACGGAGCATGGAGTGTTATCCTCCCAAATACTTATGTGCTTCTGCCCGGATTTGATGTTGATGATGAAAACCTAAGAAAAAGGAAAATCTCCGAAGCTCCTTCAAGACTCGATTATATATCGGATAAAATAGAAGATGGGAAATGGGAGTATGATTTGACCATCGGAAAAATGGCCTTGTTCAAAACAGCAGTTGTATATCCTCTTTTTAAAAGATGGGGAATATTCCCAAAGAAGTGGAAGTCAAAAAATGATTGCATAAATTGCGGGATATGTGAGTCGGAATGCCCGGTAAAAAACATATCTATGGTGAATGGTAGACCGCAATGGGGAACAAATTGCCTGTCATGCTTGGCTTGCTATCATTCATGCCCCCTCCATTCAGTGAATTACGGCCGCATCACGGAAAGAAAAGGGCAGTACCGTCCTTCCGATCATCCTAAAATTTGAGAAACGGCGCATAAGGAACGAGGTCTAAGGAACAGTTGCTTATGTTTATGCTGAAGTGACCGGAAGCTATTATTTCTTCCAGAAAGTAGGCGTAAAGAGAAGGAGTATCGTGAATATCTCAAGACGGCCGATAAGCATAATTAACGATAAAGTCCACTTAGCGATATCAGGAATGACCGAATAATTCGTGGAAAGTCCTGTCACTTCGCTCCCGATTCCTGTGTTAGATATAGCCGATAGAGCGCAAAAGAAAGAATCAGGCAGACTGAGGCCCATAAGATTCAGAGACAGACCTCCGACACATATGACAAGTGCATATAGAAACAGGAAAGCAAGCGTTTTCTGGACTACTGTCGTGGACGTACCTTTGCCGTTCATCGTAACTGTCGTAACAGCCGATGGATGCATCATCTTATAGAACTCGTTTTTGAGAAATTTGAAAAGGATAACAAATCGGTCGACTTTAGCACCTCCTGATGTACTTCCCGCGCATGAGCCCATAACCATCATTATAAGCAACAATACAATAGATATAGACCCCCATTCGTGGAAATCAGGTTCGGTGATTCCTGTAGAGGACAATATTGAAACCGTCTGAAACAAGGGATCAATGGTTAGATACTTCCAATTGTCGGTAAGTCCCCTGATCAGCATATTGATTACGAATCCTAAATAACAGGAAACAATTATAATGATATACCATTTGAATACTGTGTTCTTGAAAGGATTGCCTCCCCGGCCGCAAACAGTGTTATAGATAAGTGCGAAATTGACTCCCCCTAAAAACATGAATACCGTCATGACGACTTTTATATATACCGAATCCCATTGAGCAATACTCATGTCATTGGTGGAGAATCCCCCTGTCGACATTGTCGACAGGCCGTGACAGAAAGCCTCGAAGAAATTCATTCTTGAGAAAGAGAGAAAGATTATGAGGAGGGCGGTGAGGAATATATATATACCCCATAGCCCCTTTGCGGTGAAACTGACACGGGGACGAAGCTTATCGTGGGTTATTCCGGTCACTTCTGCATTGAAAAGTTGCATTCCTCCGGCATAATTCAGCATCGGTACTACTGCCAGAGTGAAAAGAATTATTCCAAGACCTCCGACCCATTGCACTACGCATCTCCAGGCCAATATTGAATTCGGGACTCCTTCAAGTGTATTGAGCACAGAGGCTCCGGTTGTGGTAAAACCGCTCATCGTCTCGAAAAAAGCATCGGCCACTGACATATGTGTACCTGTCAAAAGGAAAGGCAACATTCCGAAAAGAGAAAGAATCACCCACGTCATACCCGTTAGAAGAATTGCCTCCCGTTTACCCATGTCTTTATATCTGGGGCGCAAAAGCATCATCGCTCCTCCCGATGCCCCGGTAATTCCTGCGCATATCAGGAAATCGGCAAAGGCATTCTCCTTGTACCAAAGAGCGAATATACATGGCACAAGCATGAACACCGCCTCTATTACAAGCAGATATCCGATTACTCTCAATAGCATCGGCAAATTAATATAAGACCTTGGACGCTTGTAAAAGAACATCAGCAGAATGTTTTCTCAATTAAACCATTTCTCTATCTTATGTATTGTTCCTGAAAGACAGAATACCACTACATAATCACCCTCCTGAATATGGGTATTTCCGTTGACAAGCTGAATTTCGGTGCCTCTGACGAGAGCTGCGAGTGTCATACCGAACGGCAATTTGAGATTCTTCACGGGCGATTTAGTAATTCTGGCTCCGGGCTTGACAAAAATCTCTGCTACCTCGGCATCCGCGAGGGCTAAGAATTTGGAATTGCTTTCATCTGCATCAAGAAGAATCTTAAAAATATGACTCGAAGCGAATAGTTTCTTATTTATTGTCGTGCCGATATTAAGGTTTTCCGCCTGACTTAAAAACTGCAGGTTCTCAACCTCTGCTATGGTCTTGGGAACTCCGAATTCTTTGGCGGTAAGACATGAAAGGATATTTGTTTCCGAAGAATCCGTCAGTGCCAGGAAAGCGTCATACTGATAGATGTTGTTCTCCCTTAATACCTCTATGTCGAGAGCATCGCCACAGACAATCTCACAATTGGGAAGCATCGTGGCCATTTTCTCACAGTTTTCCCGGATATTGTCGATAATCTTGATATGGAATTCTTCTCCGTAAAGTTGTGCAAAACGTTGCGCAATCCGGCTGCCTCCGACAACAAGAGCTTTTTTGATTATCCGTTTCTTTTTACCGCACATCTCTCTTACCTCCTGCACATAAGGAGGCGTGGTTATGAAATACACGATATCATCTCGCCTTATAATGTCGTTACCGTTCGGAATGATGGTCTCGTTGTTGCGTTTGATAGCAGCGACATGAAAGTCATGATCCTTCACAGGGAGATCCCGGAGCATACAATCGATGAGAGGGGAATCGCCGTGGAGTTTTACCCCTATAAGCAGAAGGCGCCCTCCATGAAGTTCACCCCAGTAGCGGGCCCAGTTATGATAAAGGGCCACTGCAATCTCCTGAGCCGCGATATTTTCCGGATAAATTAGAAAATCCACTCCCATTTCCTTCAGGATTGCTCCGTTTTCAGGAATCAGAAACTCGCTGTTGTCGATTCTCGCTACGGTCTTCTTAGCCCCGAGACGTTTTGCTATGGAGCAACTCGTTATATTTCTTGTCTCGAAAGGTGTGACGGCAATATATAGATCGGCATTTGAGACGCCGACATCCCGCAGACTGCTGAAAGAGGATGTGGAGCCGTTCCATGTCATAAGATTATAATTGGCATCGATCACATCGAGTCGTGCCTGATCACTGTCGAGCAGAATAATATCCTGATCCTCGTTCGAAAGCATCTTGGCAAGATGAGTTCCTACCTCTCCGGCTCCTGCAATTACAATTTTCATAGTAGCTTGTGTTATTCATGACCGGCCGGACTATTCCGGGCAGACCGGAGATTTTCCACCGCATTAACAATACTGTCCGCATCTATCCCACACATACTGTGCAATTCCGCGACACTTGCATGAGCAATCCATTTATCAGGGACACCGAGAATAGTTACCCGGTTGTTTCCGCCATGCTCATTGATCCATTCAGCCACAGCCGAGCCGAAACCACCTGTGCGCACGCCGTCCTCCACGGTCACTATCCGGTCATATCGCGACATGATATTCATCAGCAACTCTTCGTCTAACGGTTTCAGCCATATCATATCGTATACATCACAGGAAATACCGTTTTCCTCAAGGCGGCGAGCAGCCACGACAGCATCATTGCCGACGGGGCCGATCGTAAGAATGGCGGTTCCTGCTTCCGTCGATTCATAAATGAGTCTTCCCTTGCCGGGAGTCATATCCATATCATCGCAGTTTTCCGGATTTCCTTGAGCAGCCCCGCGTGGATATCTTATAGCCATTGGTGTAGTCAATGACGCCGCCGTATTCATCAGTCCTTGCAAGGATGCGATATCCATTGGAGAGGCAATTGTCATCCCCGGAATCATTCTGAGATAGGCAAGATCGAACAGACCGTGGTGGGTCACTCCATCCTCGCCGACAAGACCGGCTCTGTCAATGCAAAACACAACCGGAAGTCCCTGAATAGCTACATCATGAATGATGTTGTCGAATCCACGTTGCAAAAACGAGGAATATATTGCCACAAACGGTTTCTTCCCTGCAGAGGCCAGTCCGCCGGCAAATGTCACGGCATGGCCTTCGGAAATTCCGACATCGAATGTCCGCTGAGGATATCTGTCCATCATCTTAATCATAGACGTCCCGGAAAGCATGGCCGCCGTGATTCCCACGATCTTCCCATCTCTGGAAGCAAGGTCAAGCAATTTTTCACCGAACACATCCTGCCATAGCGGCATCGAAGCTTGTTTACGTATTTTCTCGCCGGTCCCCGGATCAAAATTACCGGGGGCATGCCAGGCACGCGGGTTCTTTTCGGCCGCCTCGTATCCCTTCCCTTTGACTGTGCGCAAATGAAGTATACGCGGACCTTTCATATCTTTGATATCCGAAAAAACCTTTACGAGTTTGGTGACGTCATTTCCGTCGAAAGGCCCGAAATAGCGGATGTCCAGACCCTCGAATATATTCTGATGAGTAGAAATGAGCGATTTCAAAGCATTGCTGAATCTTAAAAGTAGACCTTTTCTGCGGTCGTTGATAAGGCCCAACCGTTTCATAAAATTATAAAGCCTGAAACGAATTTTGTTATATCGAGCCGAGGTAGTGATGTCTGAAAGATAACTATGGAGAGCCCCAACATTATTATCTATCGACATATCGTTGTCGTTGAGAATGATCAGCAGATTATTGGGATTGTTCGAGGCGTTGTTGAGTCCCTCGAACGCAAGGCCGCCACTTATCGACGCGTCGCCGATCACGGCAACGGTCTTCCGGTCTTCCTCTCCCGGAGTATTTAGATCTGCGATGGCCATCCCGAGCGCCGCAGATATGGAGTTACCCGCATGCCCGCATACAAACGTGTCGTATTCGCTCTCCGCCGGAAAGGGGAAGCCGCTGATGCCTCCTTTGGTCCGTTGGGTGGCAAAGCGGTCTCGTCGGCCTGTCAGGATCTTATGGGCATATGCCTGATGGCCCACATCCCAGACTATGCGGTCGCGAGGTGTATTGAAAACATAATGGAGAGCCACAATGATTTCAACCGCTCCCATGCTCGATCCGAAATGCCCCGGATTGTGAGAAAGGTTCTCAATCAGAAATTCTCTGATTTCAGCGCACAGATCCGGAAGCTTTTCCACATCAAGCTGCCTCAACTGGTCCGGACTTTCGATATGATCAAGATAGCTCATCCTTTCTTTATATATTTTCTATACAAAGGCACAAATATGATAATTCCGGTCATTGCCGCAATCAGCAGGTTCTTGAGATTGAATCCTCCCTGACTCAGCAACAACCACACGAGCCATAGCCATACAAGCGACAGCACGGCAAATCCTATAACTTTAGATGTGCTCATCAAAGTGCGAAATTAACAAAAATTCCTCAAACCATAAAACAATTATTTTTGCTTAGACGGTACGAAATCATGCATTATTGTTTGTATAATCGCGGTTTAATTATATCTTTGTGGATTATGCGCGGATTCATATATGTCATATCGCTGATTCTGGCGCTTTCCTCCGTCCGATGCCGTCGGACGGAAGAGAGCGTCCGAAGCGTGACGGAACTTCCACCGGCGCCTAAAGAGATGCCTGAAACCATAACGAAGATTCCGGAAGAAGTTGTGCTGAAGCCTGTTGTCATTAATAAAGACTCTGTTTCTGCGCTTATAAGCCATATGAAAGAATCCGGATATTGGGAAGAATACAGCGAGGGTATGCTTCCAAAAATGGCAGAGCACAGTCCGAGATATGTGAAGTCTCTCCTTGAGAACACCTACTCCGGATTTATCGTTGTAGACAAGGGAAGAATGAAAGTGATTCTGTTCGATCGGTTTGGCAGAACGCTCAAAACCTACGGTATGGCATGCGCCAAAGCATTCGGCACCAAGCATGAAAAGGGGGATTCAAGAACTCCGGAGGGATTCTTCCGTGCTGAAGGGATCTATGACAGCACAGATTGGCTTTTTACCGACGACGACGGGAAAACATCCAAGAAGAAAGGTCAGTTCGGTCCCCGGTTCATACGGCTCCGCATTCCCGGAACAAGCCAGATTGGAATTCATGGCACCTGTGCTCCATGGTCGATTGGAGGCAGATCGAGCCATGGATGTATAAGATTAACAAATGAGAATATACTTGAACTCGTAGAGCTTGTTGAAATCGGCATGCCGGTGATTGTGATTCCCGGCAAGCGTGATATGGTCGTAAATCAGGAGGAAGGATATGAATCGGTCTGGATTCCCACATTGAATACTTCGCGCAAACCTAAGATTGAGCCTCCTGTAGAAAACAAAGATACAATAGCTGTTATGCCCGAAGAACCGGATTCTATAGCTAAAGTCCAGCCTATAGCAAAAGACTCGACTGAAAACTCTCAAAAAAGAGACTCAATTTCGACAGATTGATTTCATTAAAATTATTAACTTTGCATAGTCTTTGCAACGATATGCCCCCAGGTAGGGAAGGCATTTAACGTTGCTAATGGATTTATGGACAATTTTGACAATTATACCCCAGAGATACATTATAATGACGAGCCGAAGGAAGCTGCCGTAAACGCGACGGATCAGCCGGCTGTTGCCCGACGGACAAGGAATCAAAGAAAACCACAGACGAAATCTGTGCGGAAAGATAAAGAAACGGCGGAGCAGAAGACCGATAAGCTATCGTTGGCGGCCAAAATTAAAAAATTTGCTAACGGCACTTCATTGAAACTTATTACCGGAATTTTTCTCGGATGTCTCGCCGCATATCTGCTTGTTTCTTTTTTATCCTATTTCGCAAGTTGCATAAAGGACCAGTCCCTTATCAACCACACTGCAATAGGCACGGCAGGGAAAGTAGCAAATGCCGGAGGGGAGGGAGGAGCAAGACTCTCTGAATTCCTTATCAATGAAAGTTTCGGGCTCGGCTCTTTCGTGATTGTCTTATGGCTCGGAGCGATGTCTCTTAAGTTGCTGATCGGGCGACCTCATTTCAAAAGCGTTGACTTCACTATCAAATGTTTTGTGGCGCTCATAACAGTCTCCCTTATCGTCGGGCTTTCTACAATCGCCTTTCATTCCGCCGTGAACTGGGGCGGCTATCACGGACGCTATGTGAATGAATTCATAATGAATTTCATAGGTTGGACAGGTGCTTTCCTTCTGTGTATATTCATGATAGCGCTTTTCGTGGTTATATGTCTGCGCGACCTTATCAACTGGATTCTGAAAATCAAGGCCGCCCATGCCGAGAAACGCCGAATCGCAGCTGAAGAGAAAGCTGCGAGACTCGAACGTGAACAGGAATTGCTCAGGATGCAGAACGACGAACATCTTGACGACATCAAGGCAGGTGAATCCGTGGCTCTGGCAAATGCAGGTCTGACCGATATACCGGAAAATGATACTTCAGTGTCTTTCAAATCCGAATCGGATACTCTTTATAGTTTCGAAGATATTCCCGATGATGAACCGGAAGAAATGGCTGGTCCTGACATGATAGAGAATCTTGAAGAAAACTACCGTGAGGATGATACGCATGATGAATACAGCGCTGAGCGCGGGGTTGCTCCGGAGGCAGGCAATGGAGATACGGCAGATGCAGACGCAGAGAGCCCCATGGTCGTAAACGTCAATGAGATTGATCAGAACGGGAAGCGTCATTATAAATCACAGCTTGATTTTGAAGCCGATCATAAGTATAAGTTCCCCCCCTTCGATCTAATGCGGCCCGGCACGACAAAGATCAGTGTCAATGCAGAAGAGCAACTTGAAAACAAGGAGCAGATTAAACGTACTCTTCTGAATTTCGGCATACCGATTATCAATATAGAGGCTACCGTCGGTCCGACAGTTACACTCTATGAGATAGTGCCCGACAAGGGCGTTAAAATCGCCAAGATACGCAGTCTTGTGGATGACATCGCCCTGCGTCTCGCGGCCAAAGGTGTCAGAATTATCGCCCCGATTCCCGGAAAGGGAACTGTCGGTATCGAAGTGGCCAACAAGGAGTCGCAGACAGTGTCGATGCAGACCTTGATTCGTTCCAGAAAGTATCAGGAAAGTCATTACAATCTTCCGGTTGCACTCGGATCTACAATATCCAACGAAGTATATATAACGGATCTTACAAAAATGCCGCATCTCCTTGTCGCCGGCGCTACCGGTCAGGGTAAATCCGTGGGACTTAATGCGATAATTGCATCGTTGCTCTATTGCAAGACTCCGTCGCAACTTAAGTTTGTGATGATCGACCCCAAACAGGTCGAATTCAGCCTTTACAACAAACTGAAGAATCATTATCTCGCCGTAATCCCTGAAGATGCTGATTCCGATGAACCGGTGATTACCGACATGGATAAAGTGGAGGCCACATTAAGTTCTCTCTGCATAGAGATGGAGGACCGCTATAAGCTTCTGAAGAACGCGCATGTAAAGAATCTCGAGGAATACAATACCAAGATAAAAGACGGCAAGCTGAATCCTGCCGACGGACATCGGTTCCTGCCATATATAGTGGTTGTTGTCGATGAGTTCGGCGACCTTGTAATGGTAAAAGGGAAGAATGTGATGCTGCCCATAGCGCGCCTTGCACAAAAAGCACGTGCGGTCGGCATGCATGTTATAATCGCAACTCAGCGTCCGTCGACCGATGTTATTACGGGTATCATCAAAGCCAACTTCCCGGCGCGTATGTCGTTCAAGGTTTCGTCGGGAGTGGATTCGAAGACGATCCTCGACACCACAGGCGCCCAGCAGCTTATCGGACGCGGCGACATGCTGATATTCAATAATTCGGAAATGGTGCGTGTCCAGTGTGCGTTTATCGACACTCCGGAAGTAGAGGATATCTGCGATTATATTGAAAAACAGCCGTATGCTCCCGGACCCTATATATTGCCGGAACCTCAGATGAGCAATGGCGAGGAGAATGGCTCGGGCGGTCAGAGTTTCAGCGAGCGAGATCCGCTTTTCGAAGAGGTTGCAAAACGTGTGGTCACTTCCAACACAGCCTCTACTTCCTCCCTGCAGCGGGTATATTCCATCGGTTATAATCGTGCCGGGAAAATAATGGATCAGCTTGAGGCCGCCGGAATAGTCGGTCCGTCGCATGGCGGTAAGCCCAGAGCGGTGCTCGTTGATGCAATCGGCCTCGACAACATATTAAACTCTTTATAAGATGAAAAAACTGATTCTTGCTATTCTCTCAATATTCTTGACTGCAGCGGCAGCAAACGCAATTACTGCCGCCGAAGTCATGAAGAAAGCAGCAGGCACTGCCTCTTCCGCCAAAGGGATCAGCGGCACATTCTCGATTTCTTCCGGCGGAAGGAGTTTCGCAGGAACTCTGAAGGCGTCCGGAAGCAAATTCAGCATAGTGACGGGTTCTTCATCATCATGGTATAACGGAAGATATCTCTGGACCTACAACGGCTCGAGC
>URNY01000079.1 GCA_900549375.1 uncultured Bacteroidales bacterium
TGCCGAAACTTGGCTTAAATCACCAAAAAGATCATCTGTAGTGATTTCAAGATTTTCCATTGTTTTCTCTGAAAGCTAAAATCGGTTTAAATTCAAACACACTCTTAATATAGCAAAAGAGCAGTCGCGACGCGACTGCTCTTTCTATCTATTGTTGCGTGTATCAAAAAAATGCGCGGCGGATCTCGTCGACGCAGTCGAGCTTCTCCCATGTGAACAGCTCGACATCGCGTACTATCGGCTCATCCTCGTAGCGCGAGCGGAACACTTTGCGCACAGTCTCGGGGCGTCGGCCCATATGGCCGTAGGATGCCGTCTCGCGATAGATAGGATTGCGGAGCTTCAGCCGTTCCTCGATGGCGCGAGGACGCAGGTCGAACATCTCCTCGACCTTGCGGGCGATCTCGGAATCACTCATGCCGTTTTTCGCCGTTCCATAAGTGTTGACAAACACGCTGACAGGTTCCGCCTCACCGATGGCATAGGCCACCTGCAGCAACACCTCGCGGGCCACTCCGGCGGCCACAAGGTTCTTGGCGATATGCCGGCAGGCGTAAGCCGCCGATCGGTCCACTTTCGAGGGATCCTTGCCGGAGAAGGCGCCGCCGCCATGAGCCCCGCGGCCGCCGTAGGTGTCGACGATAATCTTACGGCCTGTCAGACCCGTGTCGGCATGAGGACCGCCAAGCACGAACTTGCCGGTGGGATTCACATGCAGGATAAGCTTGTCGTCGAAAAGGTTCTGTATCTCCACAGGCAGCTTGGCCTTGACACGGGGCAGAAGAACCTCCTCCACATCCTTGCGGATCTGTTCGAGCATCCGGCGGTCGGCCTGCTCATGAGCCTCTTCGGTATCGTCGAGAGGCGCCACGAACTCATCATGCTGTGTCGAAACGACAATCGTATGTATGCGCACGGGGCGATGATTCTCATCATATTCCACCGTCACCTGACTCTTGGCATCGGGACGGAGATAGGTTGTGAGCTTCCCTTTGCGGTAGTAGGTCATCTGCTTTCCTTCGCGGCGTATGTCGGCGAGTTCGCGCAGAAGAAGATGCGAGAGGTCGAGAGTCAGTGGCATATAGTTCTCGGTCTCGTCGACGGCATAGCCGAACATCATTCCCTGATCGCCTGCACCCTGCAGCTCCTCGCGACTCTGTCCCTCTTCGCCGACGCGGCTCACACCGCGGTCGATATCCTCGCTCTGTTCATGGATGGCGGAAAGGATACCGCAGGCATCGCCGTCGAAGCGGTAGGCACCGCGGTCGTAACCTATGTCGGTGATGAGCTTGCGCGTCACGTTCTGTATATCGACGTATGCCTGCGAGCTGACCTCGCCGGCCACAACCACCTGACCCGTGGTGCAGAGTGTCTCGATAGCCACATGACTCTGCGGGTCGCGTGCAAGGAATTCATCGAGAAGAGTATCGCTGATCTGGTCGGCCACCTTATCGGGATGGCCCTCGGAAACCGATTCCGAAGTAAAAAGATAATTCATCGTTATATTCTATTTTTTAAGTTTCACAAAAAAAGCGGCCGCTGCTGCGGTCGCTCGTTGAATGCATACTGTCGTCGGGAAGGGATTGCGGCGCGGGCACGCGCCGTCATTCCGTTGATGCAGTTTTAGCATTTTTTCGAGTGGTTGCAAGCAGCCAAATTTCTCCACTTTCGCCCCCCGGACCATATCCTATCCGGAAATCATTCGCAAATTTAATCATTTCTCCGCCAATTTCCAATTCCCCTTCCAATTTTTCATATTATTTCACATTGGAGCCTCACGTAGGGGCGCATCCGAACGTGCGCGGCATGCGACAAGGCTATCTCTGAACAATTATCGCGCTTTTACGATTCTTATGGAACAGAGTCTAAACTTTCTATGTAAACGATGCGCGAAATGGACACGGGAGTGAAAACGATTATACGGGAGGTGACGGCGATACCTACGCTGATGCACTGGCGCAGGGAGGTTATCGAGAATGTGTTCGGCGTCGAACCATCGAAGCGTCTGCTTGTGGCCAACCGCCAGTATTATCAGCGGAACATCGCCGCCGGCCGACATATAGCGGTAATTGCGGAGATGGAGGGCGCCGAGGCGGCCTGCGGGGCGATCTGTCTCTCGGAGGAGCTACCCTCGCCCGACAACCCCACCGGGAGATGCGCTTTTCTGATGAATATCTATGTGCGCAAGGAGTTTCGCGGACAGGGCATAGGCCGGGCCATCGTACGGTGGCTTGTGGATAAGGCGCGGCAATTGGAGTGCGGCAAAATCTATCTTGAAACCACCGATGAGGCGCGACCGTTATGTAAGGAAAGCGGGTTTAAGGATTTAACCGGATATATGAAATATGCAGACATTCAGAATCCCGAATCTTGACATAGTGGCAGCCGGAGACTCCGCCGACAGAATATGCTACATCCTCTCCCCTTTCGACGCCACCTTCAAGCTCGTCCCCGGCAATCGCGCCTCCCCCTTGCAAGGGTAACTCTCTTTCCCACAAACGAAAAAAATCTCCTGTTCCTCCTGTGCTCCTGTCAAGAAAAGTCGATCTTAGCTACCGGGTGTTTTGGCTTTGCTGATGGTCACGAGCCAGACGCCGGTGAAGATAAGGACGATGGCAAGAGCTTTGACGGGTGTGAAGCGGTCGAGGCCGAGGCAGATGCCGGTGATGGTGGCCACTACCGGCTGCACATAGTTATACATGCCGACGAGAGTGGGGCGAAGATTCTTCTGCCCTATCATGATGCAGACATAGGCAAGGAACGTGCCGCAGACCACCACATAGGCGATCCCGCTCCATTCCATAGCGGAGATAATCTGCCAGTCGGTAGCCGCGAGCCACTTCACGCTGCCGGGAAGCCCCACCACCGTAGCCGAAAGGAACATCCATTTCATCAGCGTCACCAATGAGTATTTGCGGATGAAATTGCGATATAACGTCAGATAGAGCGCATAGCTCAGCTGGGCAAGGAGCACTATCACGTCGCCCAAAGCCGGGTTCGAGCCCGAGGCCGTGCCTCCGTTGCCCATGATCAGTATTATGGCCCCGGCAGCTCCGGCGGCGATACCTCCCGCCTTCTTGAGCGTGATCGGTTCGCGAAGAATGAGCCAAGCCAGCAACATCACCCACATCGGCATGGTGGTGGTGACCAGCGACGCCTCGCCCGGCGAAGTGAGGCTCACGCCCAATATGAAGCATCCCTGATTGAAGAGAACGCCCAACATACCGGCGCCGAAAAGCCTGAGGATATCTTTCGGAGGCACATGTTCGCGGGGCAGAAACAGCGACGTGAGCCAGAAAAGCAGCGCCGCCCCCGCGACCCTGAAATCCACCATAATCATCGGGGGCACTGCTCCCGAGGCAAAAACGATCTTCACCACCGGCGACATCAGACCCCACATCATGTTGGCTCCCAACATCGCCAGATGACCCTTCAACTTTGCTTTCTCCATAATTACCTGCAGATTCAGCCTGCAAAATTACGAAAAAAATCATAACTGTGTGTGTAGAACTGCTGCAAGTCTTTTGCAACAGCTTTGATATCAAAACCGTTTTCGGCCACATTCCGAGAGGCAGATGCGTTGCGCCCGAGACTGATTGTCGGTTCTATGGCTTCTGCCCATTCTTTAGCCCCCTTCGATAAATCAAGTTGACGGGCATTTACTGAAAAAATCGTTTCCGGTGAAAGATTACTTGTGGCAAGAATCGGAATACCCTCGGCCTGGGCCTCAACCAAAACGACCGACAATCCTTCGAACAGGGAGGGAAAGAGGAAGAGATCGCTCGCGTGCAAAAGTGCAGGTATGTCGTTGCGTATGCCAAGGGGCATGACGCTGTCGGTCAGCCCTGATGAAGCTGTCTGAGCTTTTATCTCCTCCTCCAACTCACCTTTGCCGACAAGCAAGAGCCGGCTGTCCGGATGTGAGTCGTGATATACCTTAAAGACATCTAATAGGAATTTATGATTCTTTTGATAGTTGAATCTCCCGATATGCAGAATTGCAGTCGTTGAATCCGCCAGCCCTAATTCTTTCCTTAGTTGCATTCTCTGCGATACATCGTATAGGAATTTTTGCGGTTCGATGCCGTTGAATACGATTTTGGCCTCTCTGTTACCGTACATCCATCGGGCGGCATCGTAGGAGCAGGCAAAGCGGTTGAATCTGAATAAGTTTAATATGGGACGGCAGATTTTATGCAGATAGATGTGCGGAGCACTGGTGTTATGGCAATGGAGGATGATATTTCTGAAGCCGGCCATTCTTGCGCCGGTCACCCAGATCAGGGATGAGAAGGAATGATAATTGTGGAGATGTATCGTGTCATAGCCCATCGTGCGGTTCATCATGCGCAAATGACGGGCGATATTGGCGAGCATCGAGAAATATTCCACGTATTTCACCTTCAACTTATTCTGCGGGAGGATATGAATCATCCCTCCCATGGAGGCGATTTCGTCGTCGTAATCACCTTTGCCGGGGTCGGAACATAGAAAATCGAACTGGACCTCAGAGCGGTCGATATTTCTATAGACGTTCATCAGAAACGTCTCCTGACCGGCCCGGTCCATCTTCGTCACCACATGCAATATCCTTTTCATTTCTTTCGTCCCTCTCCCTCTACAGACTTAAACATAGCCTCAATCGAAGAAGTCTCTACCGGAGACGCGTTCCTTAATTTTCCACTCCGAGCCTCATTAAGAGCCTCTTTGGTGACTTCATTAGGTTCATTATAAGCCACATCCAACAATACGCATTCTACGAAATTATTGAGACTTCTGTGCTCACGTTTTGCCAATTCTTTAAGGCGTTCCAACAAATCCGTATTCAATCTGAACATTGTGGCCTTTTTCTGTATTGCAGCTTCCATAGTGCTATCATTTTATTTGCAAATATATTGCAAATAAATAACATTTCCAAATCAGAGTAGGTTTTCTTCTATCATATAAAATCTCCTGAATTTTTTATATCACATCCAATTCTGTTTATAGCCGGATGTCAGGTATGTTTGTCCGTGATAATGGTAAGCGTTTTATCGACAAAAACAGTTAACTTTGCATTATTATATTAAATGAATTGATTGTATTAAATGAATTGCTTATGAAAGGTAAAATATCAAAATTCTTGCTGATGGCTGCGATCGCCATAGCCGGAATGGGGAAAACGACGGCGCAACAGGTGGCTCCGACAACTTCGGATTCCGTGGCTACCGTCTACTTTATCAAGAATATCACCCCGGAAAATCTTGTAAAAATCTATGATGCGCTCGACCGCAGGGCATCGGGGAAGGTATGCGTCAAGCTCTCTACGGGCGAAAAGGGGAACCCGAATCACCTATCCCCCAAGCTTATCGCTCCGTTAGTGCAGGGGCTTCACGCCGACATCGTGGAGTGCAACACTTCTTATCCGGGAGCCCGCACCAACGACAAGGACCACATGGAACTCGCCCGCGAGCATGGCTTCACGGCCATCGCCCCGTTCCATCTGCTCGACAGCGTGGCGTCGACGGCTCTGCCTGTTGTCGCCGGCAAGCATATCAACTACGCTTATATCGGCAAGGGATGGCTCGACTATAATTTCACTATCGTGCTTTCACACTTCAAAGGTCATCCGATGGCCGGATTCGGTGGCGCACTGAAAAACATGGGTATCGGCCTGCAGTCGAGAGAGGGCAAGGCATGGGTACATTCCGCCGGCAAAACTGATGATGCGGACAATCTCTGGGGCGCCGGTATGCCGGCACAGGATGATTTTCTGGAGACTATGGCCGAGGCGGCAAAAGCGGTTACCGACTATGCGGGCGACCATATCCTTTATATAAATGTGGCCAACAACCTATCGGTGGATTGCGACTGCGTTTCGAAGCCTGCCCCGGTGAAGATGGGAGATATCGGCATTTTCGCTTCGCTCGACCCGGTGGCAGTGGACCGCGCCTGCGTCGATGCAGTGAAAGCTTCGCCCGACCATGGCAAAGTCCATCTTGAAGAGCGTATGGCCTCCCGCAACGCCACGCATGTGCTCGACTATGCCGAGCAACTCGGCATGGGCACGCAGAAGTATGTGCTCATAACTATCGAATAAGAGTCTAACGAGATATATTGATCTCCTGGACTGCGGATTTATACTCGGCATCCCCGTCGGCTTCTACGCAAATCGTAATTGTGTTCCAGAGGCGGCGGGGATCCTTGCCGAAATAATCTTCATCAACCCTGAAAGTATATTCTCCGGTCTGTCTGGCCGGTCCGGAAATCAAAACCGCTCGCGGCCTGACCGACGCATGCCTGTCGCTCTTTGTCTTGCGGTCTTCTCCGCAGAAATAAGGTTCGACGGTGAATTCCGTTCCCGATATCCGGGCATTCATCTTGACATGCTTCGTCTCATCGTATGCGATATCCTCTCCATTCACCCGTGCTCTCAAATATTGCATCTTCTTATTGCGCGACGAAGCATAGATCGCCTTTGTGAGGTCGACCATCTCGCGGTCGTGATACCAGAAGCAGTCGTGAGGATCCGCGCTCTCGGTTCCGTCGGCATACCAGCGGGAATAATAGCATCCCCCTTCGGGCCGCGGAGTTTCGAGGGATTTGGCGATAAACAGGGCGATGTAGCGTTGCGTATCTTCCGAAAGGTCGAAGTGTCCACGTCCGGCATCACAAAGGAATGAGATCCGGCTTTCGGGATACATCATCCGGAACGCCAGCGCCGGGCGCACCCTTGCTTCCCACCATTCATATTCCCCTTCGATCATCAAGCCGGGAATTCGGTCGATATTGCGGGTACGTCCCCATTCGATGTTGGCGCGCCCGTAGCCGCAGAGGTTTGTGCGGGGCGCATCTCCGTGATAAGAGATGATGCAGAGAGTGCGATCGGGATTCCATGCGGCGAAATTCCAAGGAAATGTGGCCTGCGCCGAATGGCCGAAGGGTATCACAGGCGCTGTGGCTATTTCAGGATGACCGGTGCCGGCGGCGAAGTCTGCCATGATTTTCTCAAATCGCTTCTGACAACCGTCGGAAGTATCCCAATTCTGGGAACCGCGTTGCACAAAAGCCATGGCAACGCCCAAGCTATCCATAGCCTCACGAAACGAGCGGCTGCGGAAAAGCACCTCCTCCGTCATGTTCTGATGACAATACAACACAGCCTTGACCTTCTCCGCTCCCCTGGGCAGCCGTATATAAGCGCGCTCGCACTCCTCGCCGGTAAAATAGTCGAAAGTCACACAATTCTGTTGCGATAAATCATTATCCGCAGCAGATATACGCAGCGACAAGAGCGCCGAGAAAATCAGAGTCATAACATGAGTTCTCATCGCGAATGCTTTTCTAATCCATACGCAAAGAGGATGGCGTTTACTCATTTTTCGATTTGAGCCTACGATTCCCGAGTTTTCATTATATTTGCAATCGTTCGGGAAAGTGGTTCCCCGTCTCGTTACATGAGCATCCCTATCCACATCTATCCCTATCCACATCTATAAATATGAAACCGGTTTACCTCAAACTTTCAAAACCTTCCGGGAAGCTCGCTGCAGACTCCTCGCGTTTCTGGGGCAACCCGGCGCTCCCGGCCGGGGTGAAGTATCCTTTATATAAGGATGATGACGGCGAAGAATATCCCTACGTATTCATATGCCAGATAAATCTTGCGGATCTGAAGCATTACTGCGGAGACTCCACCGATCTGTTTCCTTCTTACGGTCTGCTTCTGTTCTTTGCAAGAATCGATTATTATCTCGGCGATTATGACGGCGTACCGGGCGTGGGCGGCTACATAAGCGATCCAGAAGCCGTCAAGGTTCTATTCATCGATGATTGCACTGACCTAAGGGAGGTTGTATTGGTCGATGAAGATGATTCTCCTCTCTCACGGGAGGAACTTGAAATATCATTTTCCCTCCGCCATGATTATATTAAAGATGACGACCACTGCCTGATAGCGCCTCCCGACCACCGCGAATGGGCGACATGGGACCCTCCCTATGAAGATTGGCTCATTCTATTGCAGGTCGACTCATTCGATGGCCCTGATTTCAACTTAAACTTCATGGACTGCGGCGTTCTCGACTTCCTGATCTCCCCCGACGCCCTGAAGCGCGCAGATTTCACCGACGTCCGAGCCATCCTCCTCTCCACATAGGGTATGCATTTCTCATCTCTTAAGTTTTAAGTCAATCAGAAGGATGGCATGCTCCGCTTCTCCTTTCGGAGCATCTTTCGGTAGCCAAGCCACAATAAATCGGATAAATGCCGATTTAACTGAATAACCTTTCTCAAACCATAGATATAATTCGTTTTGCATTTTCTGTGACAACTTGGCTACACTCATACCCGTATGGCTGTCATATAGATAATTATTATCAAAACGAAGTTCCTGTCCGGCTTTGAGTGCAAGTATCTCTTTCTTCCTTGATTTAAAGAACCCGAGATTCACATCCTTATGCGACAGTTGCAAAACAATCTCCTCCGGCAGGTCATATTGCTGCAGGCATACATAATGTTCATCATTGGGCATACGATCGAAATACGAATCATCGGTATGTATGTATAATCTTTCTTTTGCCCGGGTAGCCCCCACATAAAATCGGCGTAAGTTTTCATCATCAACTCGATGCGGCTTTGACAAGAGCAGATAGACATCGTCGAATTCGCGGCCTTTAGCTTTATGTATAGTTGAAACAACTACATCCGCGCCAGAAAGATCACAGAAATCCTCGATGGATGATTCAAATACAAATTCCCGAAAATCAGTATAATATTTAGATTTATAGGTCTGTTCAAAAAGCAAAACACACTTTTGAAGATAATGTAGGCTTGATGAATCGGAATATAGCGCATAAGTTTTCTGCTTCGCCTTTTCCCATACATCATCGGGAATAACAGGAATGTGTTGCCCTTTTTCAATCTGTTTAATAAACATGCGCACTTCGGCAAGATTCCAGAACCTGAAACCTTCCATGCTCTGCACAAGCTTGCTCTTCAACCCGTGTTTACGCAACAAAGCCACGAGAATCGCAGCCTCTTCATTGGTCTGCGTCAATACGCAAATAGTTCCTTTGCCTCTGTTTCGCATTAGGTCTTCCACAAGAGGCTGGTACATGATATGAGAAGCATAATGGCGGATACCCACAAATCCATCTCCGCGACTCATCGAAATTATAGGCTTCCTCTTCATTCTGCCATTGATTCCTCTTGCCAATGCATTCGCAAAATCAACCACATGACGTGAGCTGCGGTAGTTCTCTGTCATTTCAACAAACCTTGCACCCGGCTCTTTTAGAAGAGCCGCCATATATCGGGAATCGGAACCGCGGAATTCGAATATGTTCTGATCATCATCGCCGACAGCAATAACGCGCATCTCCTCGTTGAATTTTATCAATGCATGCACCAATTCATATTCCTCATGACTCATATCCTGTGCTTCATCAATCACCAATACAGTCTTGGCAATGCGGTTCGGCTCGACTTCTCCATTTTCTATCATTTTTGCCGCTCTGGGAACAACATCCTTCGCATCATCGAGATTGCCGATTTTGCCTAAAAGATCGAAACAATAAGAATGGAACGTCTTTATCTCGACAAAGTGGGCGGCATTGCCAATAAGTTCCAGAAGCCTCTGTTTGAACTCGACAGCTGTAGCCCGTGAAAAAGTGAGCATCAGCAATTGTTCATGCTTCACATCCTCGAGCAACAGCAGCGAAGCGAGTTTATGCACAAGAACGCGTGTCTTTCCACTGCCCGGGCCGGCCGCCACTACAATGCAGCGAGATTCCTTATCGGATATGATCTGCATCTGTTTTTCGGAAAGCACACCAAAAATATGCTTATACTTATCAGGAGTGACATTACGTTCTATCTCCCTTTGGCGTTCACCCTTGAAATATTTCGAAATGAACCGTTTGTAATCCATTTGGAAATAATCCTGCACATATTTCAAAGCCGCATCATAATCGCGCACCATCAAGTTAGCATATTCTCCCACTATATGGACCTGTTGAATCTTTTGTTTATAGAATTCACTGAGCATACGGTAATCTTCCTGTTTATAACGCGCCCGGCTATCTTTTATCCTACGGATATCCATAGCATTATAAAGCACAAGAAAACCTCCCTCGAGTTTCAACGCTCCAATCTTCGACAGATAAAGCAAAGCTTCCTCTACATCCTCCAACTGCACATTCTCCATAGTGTCCAGCAGTGTGGTTCCACTTGCCCTCAAATCATTCAGCAACTCCACGACAGAAAACCGCACTCCGTTGTTCCGTCCATCTTCCTCTGTTTCAGGCGAAGTAAGTCTATAGAGCCAGCCTATTATGAAATGGCATATTTCCAGACGCGTCTCGAAACGTTTCAATGTCGTTTCCAAGTCTACCTGACAAGTCAGCTCTACATTATGCGCTCCATCCTCCTTTTTGCGCGCATATCCTTTGACTGTCAGGAAATACAGCAAAGTGCGTATATCTTTCTCCGACGAAGTTGCCACTCCCTCTTTTTGCGCCTGATCATTCAATTGTTTATAGGAGATCCTGAGCGTTTCATCGGATAAATACCCGAGAATGTAACGTTCGAGTTTGGCAAACCGTTCCAGTAAACGTTTCGACCTGTTTTCTGAATCTCCAGCGTCATTCAGAAATGCCGATATGTCTTTCGAATCGGCAAGAATTCCTTCCTGACGCATTCGCTCTACATTTGAAATTACTTCTCTCTTGCTCAAACCCAAAATGTCTGCCAGATAATCTATTCGCGATTCCCCCTCCGCATCTTTAGATTTTACGGTATTTTTCTGTGATATAAGCGATTTTATGATGCGAACAGCATTTTCTATGTCATCATTCTCAAAAAGCAATGACTCAGTGATACGCGCACGGGCTTCATCAACATTCTTCACAGTTATCCCGGTTGCATAGACATGAGGCACATTGTTCCCCCTTTCCAGATATCCGGCCTGCTCGAGAGCCGCCAAAGCCGTACGTACGCGTGTTTCTATATCTGTTACGGAATCATCCCATCCTGCATTCCTTGCTATTTCCAAAGCCGAACAACACGCTCGCATCCGTTGTTTTGTCAAATCCTTCACCGATTTCCATACCTGTTGTATCTCGCTTATGCTTAGCTTAGTCTGATTAAGGAGAATAAAATGCTTATCGAGGTCGGCATCACTATACAGCACGAAACAACGGGCTTCAAGATGGGGGTCACGGCCGGCACGTCCTGCTTCCTGTACATAATTCTCCAATGAATCGGAAATGTCATAGTGTATCACCAGACCGACATCCTTTTTATCGACCCCCATACCGAAAGCAGAAGTGGCCACAATGACCCGAACCCGGTCATTCATGAATGCTTCCTGATTGACAATCTTCTCATCGGATTCCATCCTTCCATTGAATGGCAATGCTTTGAAGCCATCGCGCGAAAGTTTGTCGGCCAATTGCCACGTGCGCTTAGTCCGAGAAACATACACTATTGCAGGACATGATGATTCTGCCAACAATGACCGCAACTTATTGTATTTGTCTTCATCCGTGTCGGCATGAATAACTGAATAACGCAAATTCGTACGAACGGCTTTTGATGCAAAAATCTGAAGATCGAGGTTAAGCGTCTGTTTGAAATAATCGCAAATGTCCTGAATCACTTTCTGTTTTGCAGTAGCCGTGAAGCAAGATACCGGTATTGCTTCGCGGCACTTCTTAATCTTCTGATACCTGCTGATAAACTTGCCTATATATAGATAATCTACCCTGAAATCTTGTCCCCATGAAGAAAAACAATGCGCTTCATCAATCACAACTCGGACCAAATGGCGCGAAAGCAATATCTTCTCTATAGTTTTAGAGCGCAGCATCTCCGGAGAGATATACAATAGCGATGCATCTCCATTCATGACACGTCGTATAGCCTCCGAACGGCTTAACGGGTCGAGCAAGCCATTAATAGTTACCGCATCAGTTATGCCTCTTTCCGCCAGATTATCCACCTGATCCTTCATCAGTGACTGCAAAGGAGAGATAACAACCGTGAGGCCATGCACTGTACGGCCCTCCATCAAAGCAGGTAATTGGAATGTCAGAGATTTTCCTCCGCCTGTAGGGAATACTGCCAAAAGGGATTTATGCTCCACTGCGGCCCGAGCCGCATTTTCTTGTAACGGTTCCCCTTCATATGTCCGAAACTCATTGAAACCGAAAAACTGTTTCAGATTGAATTTGACATCGAGATCTTTATTGCAGAATGCACATCCTTCCTTGCATTTGGTATGACGAAGAAGTTTTACTATATTTTCAACTTCAGGATAATTGTGCAACACCCAACCCGGTGTGATGGAACGATAGTCGGTCG
>URNY01000080.1 GCA_900549375.1 uncultured Bacteroidales bacterium
AGCAGCACACGAAGTAAATTCGGTTTCACATAGAAGTCGTCGCGCTTTCCTTCATTGGAGGAAAGAATGGCGACTTCTTCAAAGATAGATATCCAGATATGGAATTAAAAAGAGTTGTGGTGACGGGACTCGGAGCCCTTTCTCCCATCGGCAACGATGTTGCCACCACCTGGGAGAACGCCAAGAAAGGAGTGAGCGGCGCCGCGCCCATCACGCATTTCGACGCATCGAAATTCAAGACACAGTTCGCCTGCGAAGTGAAAGGCTTTGATCCGGCCGAGCATTTCGACCGCAAGAAAGCGCGTCAGCTCGACCTTTACGCCATGTATGCCATCACTGCGGCCGACGAGGCTATAGCCGATGCCGGTCTCGAAGGCGAGGGCGTTGACAAGAACCGAGTGGGAGTGATTTTCTCCGCCGGTATCGGAGGTCTTCATACTTTCGAGGAGGAAGCAGGCTATTTCGCCATTCATGGCGAAGAGCAGGGTCCCAAATACAATCCCTTCTTCATTCCCAAGATGATTGCCGACATAGCCGCCGGCCACATCTCGATCGACCATGAGTTCCGCGGCCCTAACTTCGCGACGGTTTCGGCCTGCGCCTCATCCAACCATGCCCTTATCGACGCTTACAACTACATCCGTCTGGGCATGGCCGACGCCATTGTGGCCGGAGGTGCCGAAGCTGCGGTCTTCCCTGCAGGCGTAGGAGGCTTCAACTCCATGAAGGCCCTTTCCACCCGCAACGAGGACTGTGCGAAAGCATCGCGCCCCTTCAGTGGCTCGCGCGACGGTTTTGTGGTCGGCGAGGGAGCTGCCGCGCTTGTGCTCGAGGAGCTTGAGCATGCCAAGGCACGCGGCGCGCATATCTATGCCGAGGTTGCAGGCGGCGGCATCAGCGCCGACGCTTACCATATCACGGCCACTCACCCCGACGGGTTAGGTGCCGTGCTTGGAATGGAGATGGCCCTCAAGGACGCCGGCATGAAGCCCGAGGATATCGATTATATCAACACCCACGGAACATCCACTCCGGTGGGCGACAGAGGCGAGATAAAGGCGATCCTCAAGGTGTTCGGCGACCATGCCTATAAGCTCAACCTGAGCTCCACCAAGTCGATGACAGGCCATCTTCTCGGCGCCGCAGGCGCTCTTGAGGCCGTGTTCTCCGTGAAGGCCCTCACCGACAATATCGTTCCTCCGACAATCAACCACGAAGAAGGAGACGAGGATCCCGAGCTTGACTATAAGCTCAATTATACGTTCAACGAGGCGCAGCCCCGCGAAATCAATGCCGTTCTTTCGAACACGTTCGGTTTCGGAGGCCACAACGCGTCGCTGATCCTCAAGAAATACAAAGAATAACAGAACGCGCGAAGCGTTATGGAATCCGGCCCGGGAATCATCCCGCGGCCGGATTTTTTATGGCTCCGCCGTCAAAATCATTTGTTTCGGATGGCGGAAAATTCATGAATTTTTTGTAAATTTGTAGGTAAGTTTTTTCCGCCCTCGGGGCGGTATAACTCCAATTCCAAATTCCGAATATGGCAACTGAAGAAGAAGAGAAAAAATATCAGGCGGATAATATCCAGGTGCTCGAAGGTCTTGAGGCAGTGCGCAAACGCCCCTCGATGTATATCGGCGACACCGGCGTCCGCGGTCTGCATCATCTTGTTTACGAGGTTGTGGACAACTCCATCGACGAGGCTCTGGCGGGATTCGCCAACCATATCGACGTCACCATCATGGAGGACAACTCCATCAAGGTGGTCGACAACGGCCGAGGAATTCCTGTCGACATGCATGAGAAGATGCACAAACCCGCGCTCGAAGTAGTGCTCACCGTGCTCCATGCCGGCGGCAAATTCGACAAGGGTTCGTATAAGGTTTCCGGAGGTCTCCACGGTGTGGGCGTGAGCTGCGTCAACGCGCTCTCCGACTATCTGCGCGCCGAGATCCACCGCGACGGTAAGATCCACATGCAGGAATATGCCTTCGGCAAGCCCACCTGTCCGCTGACCGTGGTCGGCGAGACCGACCATACGGGTACAACAGTGATCTTCCACCCGGACGCATCGATATTCAGCGAGACGATCTACGACTACGAGACGCTCGCCAACCGTCTGCGCGACCTCGCGTTCCTCAACGCCGGCATCACGCTGACGCTCACCGACATGCGCAACCGCGACGATGATGGCAACCCCCGCCGCGATGTTTTCCACAGCGAGGAGGGGCTAAAGGAATTCGTGAAATATATCGATGAAGGGAAGGAACCTCTCATCGAGGATATCATCCATCTCAACACCGAGCGCGGAGGCGTGCCCATCGAGGTGGCAATGACCTACAACACCGACTTCAACGAGAATATATATTCCTACGTCAACAATATCAACACCATCGAAGGAGGAACGCATCTTACCGGCTTCCGCCGCGGTCTGACAACCACCCTCAAGAAATACGCCGAGGACAACGGACTCCTCGAAAAGCTCAAGATAGAGCTTTCGAAAGAGGACTTCCGCGACGGTCTGACGGCCGTGATATCGGTGAAGGTGGCTGAGCCCCAGTTCGAGGGACAGACAAAGACAAAACTCGGCAACAACGAAGTCGGAGGCGTGGTGCAGAGTGCCGTCAGCGAGGCTCTGCGCTATTATCTCGAGGAGCATCCGAAGCAGGCCAAGGTGATTGTGGATAAAGTGGTGCTCGCCGCTCAGGCGCGTCACGCGGCCTACAGCGCCCGCATGCGCGTGCAGAACAAGAGCCAGCTCTCGGGCGCCGGACTCCCCGGCAAGCTCGCTCCCTGCAAGAGCCGCGATGCCGTGGAATGCGAACTCTTCCTTGTGGAGGGAGATTCGGCCGGCGGTTCGGCAAAGCAGGGCCGTAATCCCCGCTATCAGGCCATCCTTCCGTTGCGCGGCAAGATCCTGAACGTAGAGAAAGCCATGGACCATAAGGTCCTCAACTCCGACGAGATCGTGAATATCTACAAGGCTCTCGGAGTGACGATCGGCACCGAGGAGGATTCCAAGGCTCCGAACATGACGAAACTGCGCTATCACAAGATTGTGATCATGACCGATGCCGACGTCGACGGCGCCCATATCGCCACTCTGCTCATGACCTTCTTCTATCGCCGCATGCGTCCCATCATTGACAACGGCTATCTCTATATCGCCACCCCGCCGCTCTATAAGTGCACCACCAAGGGTAAGAACAAGATAGAGGAATATGCCTGGACCGACCAGCAGGTTCAGCGCTTTGTCGACGACCGTTGCGGCGGCGACCGCAACCGCCTCGTGCTCCAGCGCTATAAAGGTCTTGGCGAGATGAATCCCGAGCAGCTTTGGGAAACCACGATGGATCCGGAAAACCGCATGCTCAAGCAGGTGACGCTCGTCAACGCCGCCGAGGCCGACCGCACGTTTGCCGTGCTCATGGGCGAGGAAGTGGCGCCGCGCCGCGATTTCATCGAGGCCCACGCCACCTACGCCAATATCGATGCCTAATGAATGGATTGGATATTAAGAAGAGAGTTTAGAAATCGCTTCAGAGGCGATTTAGAGGCTCCTGAAAAGCTCGAGATAACGGGCGGCTACAGTCTCTTCCGAGAACTTCTCCACTACTGAGGAACGCATCTTATCAAGAATATCCGCGCGATTGCGCAATGCCCATACAATGCCTTCGGCTATGCCGAAGGCATTTTTTTCGCGGTAGTCGCTCCAGGGAACAAGCCGGCCGGTCTTCCCGTCGTCGATGATGTCGCCCTGGCCGCCATGGTCGAGGGCAACCGGCACGCAGCCCCAGGCCTGTCCCTCGACGAGCGTGCCCGGCAGAGTCTCCCATTCGGAGGTGGAAACAACTGCATCGGCCCCGCTGTAAACGGCGGCGATCTCAGCGGGGGGTATCACTCCCAAATGACGGTGCTTTATGCCGATGCCGGCCAAAGCTTCGGGATTCTTCATGTTGCCGAAGGTCACCAGCTCCATGCGCGCCGCCTCTTCGGGCCACCGGCGTGCAAGGAGGCGCGTGGCCTCCACAAGCGTTTCATGTCCCTTCACAGGGTCGTCGATACGCGCCGCGCCGAAAACTATCCGGAAAGGTTCACCCCGATGCGGCTTAAAGTCCCCGCAGATAGGAAAAGCGTTGGGGATAACGCGGATATCGGTGTCTTGCATCAGCGTCGATTCCCGCGCCAAGGCGGCGAGCCAGCGGCTCACGGCCACGAAATGTATCGGAGTGTCCGCGTAAAGTCTCTTTTTGCGCCGCCACGTGTCGCGCGAAAGCTTGCGGCCATGCGACAGGCCGAGCAACGGGCAGAGGGAGCAGTCGCCGTCGGGGAGACGATAGCGCATACAGCTGCCGGCATGATGGCATATGCCCGTCATGTTCCACATGTCGTGCATAGTCCATACGATCTTCTTACCCATCTTGCCGAGCTTCCGGATATCAGCAAGCGAGACGAATCCCTGATTCACCCAGTTCAGGCAGATGATATCCGCCTCCTTCACTATCGGATTCGAGCATACGCCGGCGCCCTCGGCTCCCGTGTCGATACGGAAGAGGGTTTCACGGTTGAATCCGTTGCGGATGAATATGCAGAGCCGTTCGAGCAGGAAAGCGCGGCGTCTCTTCGCCGGAGTTGAGGCTACGGATACGAAAGGGGAGTCCGAGAGTTTCTCGGCCACTACCATGCGGGCGTCGACTCCCGCCTTGCGCAGTGCGTTCATCAGGCGGAACGTCACCACCGCCGCCCCTCCCGTGGTGTCCGATTTGCAGAGAAGCGCTACCTTCATTTGCGAAGGTATTTAAGGAAGCGGAAGGGGAGACCATTGGCGGAAACCATCGGTTCCGATTCCTCGCTCAGCGACCATTCTTCGGTGCTGACTGTCGGGAAGAACGTGTCGGCATCCTCTACAGATGTGTCGACGCGCGTCATCAGTATTTCCGTGAGCAGAGGGAACGCAGCGGCATAGATCTCGCCCCCTCCTATGATGAAGGGGATTTCGTCGTCGGCGCATAAGGCTATCGCCGCTTCCACCGACGGGGCGGTCTCGGCGCCATCTGCCCGGAAATCGGGATTGCGGCTCACCACGATGTTGCGGCGTCCCGGAAGGGGACGCTTGGGTAGCGATTCCCATGTGCGCCGCCCCATAATCACCGGATGGCCCATGGTGAGGCTCTTGAAACGGCGCATATCCTCGGCGATATGCCAGGGGAGGTCGCCGCGGCGCCCGATGGCGCCGTTGTTGCCGGCGGCCACGATTGCTGTAACCCTGCGTCGGCGCCTTGTCGATGAGTTATAGATGCTGAAAGGGCGTATCTCCGCGCTTCCGCGGTCGATGCCGCGCTCCGGATCGGAGGGGAAGACAATAGAATGTTCCATAATCTTGTTGGCGTGTTGCTCGCTTTTAATGTCGTAAAGCAGGAATAGAATCCTCAGTAAAGTTAATAAAAATATGGAAATAATTCTTTATATTTGCACAAACGGAAACGCCGTCGGCTCCATTCGCGGAGGCATGGCAAGCAAACGTCAGACCAATGAATTATTCCATAGTGGATTTTATCAGCCTGCTCGGCTCGGTGTGCCTCTTTCTTTACGGCATGAAAGTGATGAGCGAGGGGCTTCAGAAAGTTGCGGGCGACCGCCTGCGCAACATTTTGGGAGTCATGACCAAAAACCGGTTCACGGGAGTGCTCACCGGTATCGTGATAACAGCCCTTATCCAGAGTTCGAGCGCCTCGACCGTGATGGTGGTGAGCTTCGTGAATGCCGGCCTGATGAGCCTGCAGCAATCCATGGCCGTGATTTTCGGCGCCAATGTCGGCACGACGGCCACCACATGGATCATTTCCGCCTTCTCGTTCGAGGTCAGCATCTCCGACTATAGCGTTCTGCTTCTCGCAATCGGCGTTCCGATGCTTTTCATGAAGAAGAGCACCTACAAGAGTTTCGGAGAGTTTCTGATAGGCTTCTGCTTCCTGTTCATGGGCCTCGACCTCATCAGCAAATATGTGCCCAATCTCCAGGAGAATCCGGAGATGTTGCAGTTCCTCACCTCATACACGTCGCTCGGCGTATGGTCGGTGCTGATATTCTTCATGATAGGCATCATTGTCACGATGGTGGCGCAGAGTTCGGCAGCCACTTTCGCCATAACCCTCATCATGTGCTCGCAGGGCTGGATCTCATTCACCCTCGGTTGCGCCATTATCCTCGGCGGAAATATCGGAACCACCATCACCCCGGTGCTCGCCTCCTTGAGCGGTAATCTCGCCGCCAAGCGCACGGCCATGGGCCATGTGCTCTTCAACGTGTTGGGTTCGCTGGTGGTGCTTGCCCTCTTCCATCCCTTTGTGGAGCTCGTGGCCGATATCACCAGGGCCTGCGACGGCATCAATCCCCTCGACATCAGCAAGGCGCAGAAAGCCGGCATGAGAGGCACCACTCTTCTCGACCCCGCAGGGGGAATGACGGCCCGGGCACAGAGCTGTGTGGCTTTCGGCCTGGCAATGTTCCCCACCGTGTTCAATGCCTGCAATCTGCTCGTAATGATTTGGTTCACCAAGCTTTATGTAAAGATCGTATGCTGGATCATGCCCACGCGCCACAAGGACGAGGAGGAGGAATTCAGCCTCAAATATATCGGCCGCGGTATCCTTTCGGCCTCCGAGCTTAACATCACCCAGGCCCAGAAAGAGATTCTCGTTTACGGGCAGAGGGTTCAGCGGATGCTCGGCATGGCGCGCGACCTGATACATACCGACGAGAAAGATGATAATTATAACACCATCTACAACCGTCTGGAGAAATATGAGGAGATTTCCGACCGAATGGAAATCGAGATCGGCTCCTATCTGAACCGCGTGGCCGAAGGCCGTCTGAGTCCTGAAGGCAAGATGCGCGTCGCCGGTATGCTCCGCATCATCAGCGAGATCGAGTCGATAGCCGACGGATGCTTCAACGTGGCGAAGACCCTGCAGCGCAAGAATCAGAACCATGTATCGTTCGCCGAGCCGGTGATGCATGAGATCGACCAGATGTTTGCCATGGTCGACGACGCTATGAGCAACATGATCGGACTTCTCGAGGAGATGGAGACACCCGAAAGCTCCCGCATTGTGGCCGCCTACAACAAAGAGCGTGAGATCAACAATCTCCGCAACAAGCTCCGCGACGGCAACATCTTCAACATCAATAATAAGGAATACGACTATCAGGAAGGTATATTCTTTATGGATCTTGTGGGCGAGGCCGAAAAACTCGGCGACTATATGCTCAATGTCGTAGAGGGCGTGAAACATCAGTTCAAGCCCGCCACTGATTGAAAATATTTTCCGGTCTGATATAAACCGGTCTGATATAAATAAGAAATATGATGAATCCCCATAGATATTGCGTAGTGATGTGCGGCGGCATCGGGTCGCGTTTCTGGCCTTTCAGCCGCAGCGGAATGCCCAAGCAGTTTCTCGATTTTTTCGGCACCGGCCGCAGTCTGCTGCAGATGACGGTCGACCGCGTGCGCGAGCTTGTGGATCCCGAACGTATCATACTTGTCACCAACAGCGCCTATGCCACGATAGTGCGCAGTCAGCTTCCCGACATCAAGGAAAGCAATATCCTTTTGGAGCCGGCACGGCGCAACACCGCCCCCTGCATCTGCTGGGCGGCCCATCATATCCATGCCCTCGATCCGGAGGCTTCGTTCGTGACCCTTCCCTCCGACCATCTTATCCTCAAGGAGGAGGCTTTCCGCAAGACTCTCGAAGAGGGCTTCGGCTTTGTGGAGGAGGGCGACCGGCTGCTCACAATCGGCCTGCGCCCCACATCTCCGGCCACGGGCTACGGATATATCCAGCGCGGTCTCTGCGTGCCCGACAAGCCCGGAATCTGCAAGGTGAAATCCTTCACCGAGAAGCCCAATCTCGAGATGGCAAAGGTATTCATCGCCACGGGAGAGTTTTTCTGGAACGCCGGCATTTTCCTCTGGCGAGCCGACAGCGTGCTCAAGGCTTTCCGTCGGTACGACCATGAAACGGCGGCCGTGTTCGAGGCCGGAGAGGCTTTCTACGGCACCCCGGAAGAGAAGGAATTTATCGACAAGGCATTTCCAAATACCCCCTCAATTTCCGTGGATTATGCCATAATGGAGAAAGCCGACAATGTCTATGTCAAGACCGCCGACCTCGGCTGGAGCGATCTGGGCACATGGAAGGCGCTCTATGATGCCTCCCCCCATACCACGGAAGGGAATGTGACGCAGAACTGCAAGGTTCTCGCCTACGACTGCCACGACACGGTCTTCGCCGCCGACAGCGACAAGATAATAGTGGCAGCCGGTCTCGACGGATATATTGTGGCCGAGAATGAAAATGCCATACTCATCTATCCCATAGCCGAAGAGCAGAGAATCCGCAATGTCGTCAACGACGTGAGGGCAAGGTTCGGAGAAGACTACGTCTGAGATAATTTTGAATTTTGAATTTGGAATTTTGAATGAGGCTCTGCTGCAATTCAACATTCAACATTCAACATTCAAAATTATTCCTTTGTTATATCATAAAATATTGCTAAATTTGCAATAGCAGTTATAATATTATTAACCACCTGACCGAACCGGAATCTAATCATCTACCCCCCATCTCCGGCTCTGTCGTTTAATTCAAGTTAGTTTTTCAGAGAATGAAGCGCGACTTGTTTAGAAGGTATGTGTGGCTGATAGATGTGATACGTCACGCAAAAAAAATAACATTCGAAGAAATCTCAGGCCTGTGGGAAAAATCACCGCTTAACGGCGATCATTCTCCACTCGCCCTCCGTACATTCCACAATCACCGCGATGCCATCGAGCATCTTTTCGGCATAAAGATTGTCTGCGACCGTAGCGACCATAACCGATATTATGTCTCCGACGATGACCGAGCCGAATCGACACGCCTGAAAGTGTGGATGTTACAGACCCTCAGCCTTTCGAATCTGATCACTAAATCCGAGAATGTCGAGAACCGCATCGTGATGGATGTGACGCCCGAAGAGAAATTCGGCCTCTCCACCATAATCGAGGCCATGAAACGCAACGCGAAGGTGCGCCTCGTCTATTCAATCCCCACCTCGGAGGAACACCGCACGGAATTCCTCGTCGACCCCTATTGCGTACGCTTCTGGAGCCGGGCATGGTTCATGCTCGCCAAGGAGGAGAAAACGGGCAAGATGCTCGTTTTCGATCTCGCCCGCGTGATGAGTCTGGAAATGACCGACCAGCCCTTCGTCTATGAAGAGGGATTCTTCCCCATGGAATTTTTCAAGAATTATTACGGTATGGATGTGGACCCTTCTCTCTCGCCCGTAAAGATCCGCCTCAAAGTGGGCGGCCGCACGCGCGACATGATCCGCACCCAGCCGCTGCACCAGTCGCAGAAGGAGATTATGGCCGGACTCGAAAGCTCGATTTTCGAGTATTATTTTGTGCCGAGCGACGATTTCAAACGAGCCGTGCTCTCGATGGGCGACGATGTGGAGGTGATTGGCCCGCAGGAACTTCGCGACGAGATTCTGGAGCGCATACGCCACATGGCCGAGAAATATTCTCCCGAAACGGAGCTGGCCGATATCCGCATGGCCGTGAACTGATGCCCGCAAGCCATATAGGGGATGCCCGGCATCTCTGATTCAGAATTATATCTGCCTGATATTTTATTATCAGGCATTTTTTTTGTACTTTCGTAGGGATAACCGGCAATCCCCTTCATAGCCGGCACGGAAATTATGAATTCATCGAAATATATTCCGGGCTTGTCGAAAAGCCTCTTTTTAGCTTTCCTCTTCCTCTTGCTTGGCGGCTGCGTCCGCAATGAGGTCACTCTCGAGTTCCGTCTCCCGGCATCCGTAAATGATGCCTATCGCATATTCTATTACGCATCCGATGATTCCAAGGGCTGGTATGTGGAGAATGTCACGATGGTGCGCTCGGGAAAAGGGGAGGTGAAATGCCCCACGCGCAATCCGGTCATAGTCTTCCTGATGCATGGCGGCGTGGAGCCCGAGGCCGGTTTCTATGCCGAGCGCGGCGATAAAATAATTATCGAGGGGGATAATCCCTCGCCGTTTTCGTGGAAAATAAGTGGCAACGGCCTCACTGACGACTGGACGGCATGGCGCCTCAAAAACCGCGATATCCTCACCTCCCGCAACGCCTCGGATGTGAACCGCGTTGTGGCTTCTTATGTCAAAGAGAATCCCGGGAATCCACTCTCGGCCATCCTCCTCTGTGTCTATTACGACCGGCGTGCCGACGAAGCCGGTTTCAAGCGCCTGTGGTCGATGCTCACCGGCGATGCCGCCGACCCGAAATGGGCCGAGATGATCGGTCGCAGCGATATGCTCGGCGGAAGCCCGCGTTTCGCAGCCGATGTCTCGCAATTCATACTCCATACACTCGGCAACGGTGTGGATACGGTCAGAACCGGCAAAGCTCCCATGCTCCTCTATTTCTGGCGCCGAAGCGACGATGCCCGCTATGACGACATTCAGGCTTTGCGCCGCCTTGCCGGGGATTTTCCCGACTCTGCATCGCGCTTTATCGCCGATATCTGTTTCGACCCCGATTCGCTAAGCTGGCGCATGCCGATGCAGGGGGATTCGCTGAAGAATGTCGTAAGGGCATGGAGTCCGCGCTCCGAAACCGATTCGGTGTTCATGCGGCTCGGAGTGGCCCGCACGCCCTTCTTTGTTGTGATCGACCGCAAAGGGAAAACCGTCTTCCGTGGTGAAAACCGCGATGATGCCTCCAACGCTTTCCGCAAGGTTGCGGCTCAGAAAGCGGCTGAAAAGAAAGCGGCCGAAAAGAAGCCCGCTCCCGTCTCCAGATAATCTATCCAAAACTTTAAAGCGATGCTCACCAAAGTATATACAGCCGCCATATCCGGCATCGATGCCTTCCCCGTAACCATCGAGACCGAAATCGCTCCCGGCATCGGCTATTCGATTGTGGGCATGGCCGATCAGGCGGTGCGCGAGAGCTATCAGCGCATGGCCGCGGCCCTGAAGTATTCAGGTTTCGAGTTTCCCCATTACCGCACGGTGGTGAACCTCGCTCCGGCCGATGTACGCAAAGAGGGAGCCGCCTTCGACCTCCCCATAGCCATAGGTCTGCTCACGGCCGCCGGAAGCCTGCGGTGCGGTAATCTCGCCGATTATATGATGACAGGCGAGCTGAGCCTCGACGGCTCGGTGCTCCCCGTGCGCGGAGCTTTGCCAATGGCCGTAAAAGCCCGCGAGATGGGCTTCAAACGGCTGATAGTGCCCGAGGCCAATGTCACCGAGGCGGCGGTCGTCAATAAGCTCGAAGTCTTCGGCGTCTCCAATCTGCGCGAAGTTGCCGATATCTTAGCCGGCAAGTCCGAGATGCAGCCTGTGAAGATCGACACCCGCGAGCTCTTCGCCCGTCGCTCGCAACTGTTCGATTATGATTTCTCGGAAGTGAAAGGGCAGGAGACAGTGAAACGCGCATTCGAAGTGGCATGCGCCGGCGGCCATAACCTGCTGATGGTAGGACCTCCCGGCGCCGGTAAGTCGATGATGGCCAAACGCCTTCCCTCAATCCTTCCTCCGTTGGGCATGGCCGAGGCCCTCGAGACCACCAAGATCCATTCCGTAGCCGGCAAACTCTCCCGCGGCTCTATGCTGATGACCACCCGTCCCTTCCGCACCCCGCACCATACGGTCTCGCCGGTGGCTCTTGTCGGCGGAGGCGCCAACCCGATGCCCGGCGAGATCTCCCTGGCCCACAACGGTGTGCTCTTTCTCGACGAGTTTCCCGAATTCCCGCGGCAGGTGCTCGAAGTGTTGCGCCAGCCGATCGAAGACCGGGTGATAACGGTTGCCAGAGCCAAATATACGGTTAATTATCCCGCGAGCTTCATGCTCGTGGCCTCCATGAATCCATGCCCCTGCGGCTATTACGGACACCCGACGCATCCCTGCACATGCACTCCCGGGCAGGTGAGCAAATATATGAGCCGAATTTCAGGCCCGCTGCTCGACCGCATCGACATCATCGTCGAGGTGCCGGCGCTGGACTTTGACGAGCTCACCGAGCCCTCGGCCGGGGAATCGTCGGAGACCATCCGCGCGCGTGTCAACGCCGCCCGCGCCGTGCAGCGCGCGCGCTACGGGGATGACACCACCGCGACCAACGCGCACATGGGACCGCGCGCCCTTGCGCAGTTCTGCACGCTCTCGCCCGAGTGCGAGCAGCTCATGCATCAGGCGTTTGACGCCATGGCGCTCACCGCCCGCAGCTATGACCGCATC
>URNY01000081.1 GCA_900549375.1 uncultured Bacteroidales bacterium
TTATATTTTACAGCAGGTTACAAAAGAGGCTGTGCCTATTTTGACACAGCCTCATGGCGCAAAGAGACAATAATAATTCTCATTAACCGGCACTTTCTGACCAATGAGAATGCCGTTCAGATATTGATAATCCTAATATTAACCAATTCAATAACTTATGAAGAAAAATCTTTACTTAATGATTACGTGCATGTTGCTGACATTGTGCGGATTCACCGCCGAGGCGGCCACAAAGACCGTCACAGTCAAGACCAACGACACGTCAGGCTTGCAAGTCCGTAATCCCAAATGGGTGTACGGTTCCACAGATGTGGATGAAATCCTCTCGTGGGCAGATGCATCTACCCAAATGAATGTGACTCTCGAAGAAGGTGAAAATCTTGTTTTTCAGGCTGCCGAAAGCAAAGAGATCCAAAAGGTCGTTGTCGGAACAACCGAATGGGGAACGCGCAGTAGCTTCGGCTATGATGATCTCAACGACAATGATGTAGTTGATGTCACCGTCGGAACTCCTGTCGACAAATCCAAGACAATTACCATCAATACAAATATTGAGGGAGCTGTATCTGTCAGCGAGCAACGCAATTATCAGACTGCGACATGGTCCGGAACCACGGGTACTCTCAAAGTCCCGGAGAATGCGGGTCTCCAGATCAGTGCCAACAGTGGTTACAACGTCACAAACGTAATAATCGGTGAAAATGATAAAGGCACTCAGACATATTTCCAGTTCTCGGATTTTGCCGATGGCGACACATTCTCTGTTACAGTCGCTGAGAAACAGCCAAAAGTAGTCGAGATTGTCGGAAACAAAGACCAGATTAAGGTAAGCTTTGGCGGCTCCGATGTTGAGTATCAGAACGATAAATGGACAGTCTCCATCCCCGACGGTTCCTATAGCTCGGTCGATATAAATCCTCTCGAAGGGTTTGCCATTAAGTCGGCGAAAGACGCGAGCGATAATGAGTACAAGTCCTCATACTCTAAAAATGTACAGCTATATTCCTCCAATCTTCCCGACGGTACGACGACAATAACCGTTGAATCCTATAATATCGAGGGATCGCGTACGGCTTCTTTCTCGATTCAAATCGAAGGGGAAGGCAACGCATCCGACGTGAAAGTTACCCGCAACGGCGAATATCAGGGAATCCCTGTATCGGAATTCAACAATATCAAGTTCAATCCCGAGACTGAGCTTCCCATCAAGATAGCTCATGTCGATTATAATAAGACACTTTATAAAGTCACAGTAGGAGAAGATGTGCTTGCTGCCCCCGAATATGGCAATGAATACACAATTTCCACACTCGCGAGCGGCACTGTCATTAAGGTGGCACCCGCATATCCCGACGTAGATGTGAGCGTTACTTTCACTTTCACAAATGAGGGAACGCAGAATGCGATCACGCTGAATGTGGATGGCGAATCTGTTCCGGCAGAGGAATGGCAGGCACCGGGCTATACGTGGAAACTCGGACAGAAAGTAGGCATTTATCCCAACAATTCTGATTTCGACAATATCTCCATCACAGTCAATGGCGTGACAACCACCAATTTTACAGTGACGGAAGAAACCGGTTATACCGTAAATGTAACGGCAACGAAGAAACCGACCTGCACACTCACCGTGCTTTGCGACGACATCGACAAAATATTCGTAACCAAAGACGGCAATAAACTCCGGTTCGAGGAGGGTTCCAACGAGATGGAGCTCAATCAGGGTTCATATATCGGTTTCGGAACTGATGAGGGCTGGAAGTTAGCAGACGTTATCGATAATACCGACAATGGAAATACCCCGATATCCGGCCAGTTCTTTTTGAATAGCGATATGACTGTTTTAGTCTATCTTGAACAGCGCAATAAAACAGCGGTGATCTATGTAGAGGAAAGCGATAAATGGTCAGGCAACGGACAAGTTACAATAGGAAGTTATCCTACATCTTCGGATATCAATCTTGCAAAAGGATACAATTTCGTGAACTACGCCGAAAGTGACCGTCCGTTCAGCCTGCGTATTTATCAGACTGACTATAGCGCCACTACATATTATTATCTCAACGGTACGAAACTGGAGAATATTTATAGCAGTGACGAGCTGACCAACATGCCCGAGAATTCGGTAATCAAGATCTTTACCGCTGAGCCTGCAAGCCATACCGTGAACTATACGATCGCCGACGGGGTGAATGCAAAAGTGGCTCACGATTACCTCCAGGAGGTTGCCTCGCCCGGCGCCAACCACAGCTTACAGCATGGCACGCACGTGGTAATCACCCCCGTACAGCGCACCGGCCTTATAGTTAAAGCCAACGATGCAGCGGTGAGTCCCGATGCTGAAGGTCGCTTTGTAGTGCCCGTCACCGCCGATACGAACATCAGCATCGCCAACGACGGCCATGTCGGCGTCAACGACATCCTCGAAGTAGAGAATGGAGAAGCCGTCAGCTTCGAAGTTTACAATCTCCAGGGTATCCGCGTGCTGAGCAATGCTTCGGCCGACGATGTAAGAAATCTTCCCGCAGGAATCTATATCGTCAACGGTAAGAAAGTAGCAATTAAGTAAATAACCATAAATCTTAAAACGTCAGAGACTGTGCCGAAATCCCGATTTTGACACAGCCTCTGCCATTCCGAAACATCATGAAAAAAACAATTCTTGCAATTGCGGCATTCATCGCCGCATCGGCATTTTCGCCAATGGCGGAAGCCGCTAAACTCGATCCCGGCAGCCGGGCGCGCCTGCGTGCCTCCGGCATCGGCATGGCCGTGAAAGAATCGGGAGGAGTTAAGAAAATGATCCGGAAGGTTGCCTCACAGGAGCAGCGTTTCGGTGCGTTCATCACCCTTAACGACGGCTACACCGCCGCCGACCTTGAGGAAGCCGGCGTGCTCGCACGTAGTCGCCGAGGAAAGATTCTCCTTGCGGAGCTCACCAAAGAGCAGATAGCGCTTTTGGAAGAGAATCCCGCAGTGGCCGAAATCCGCATCGAACGTGAAGTGAAAAGCAAGATGAACCTTGTGCGTCCCCTTATGGGAATCGACAAGATTCACGCCGGCGAAGGACTCAAACAGCCCTATACCGGAAAGGGAGTGATCGCCGGCATCATCGACGGCGGTTTCGACCCCAACCATGTCAACTTCAAGGATGCCGAAGGGAAAACGCGTATCAAACAGTTCACCTATTTCCGGCCTACCGAAAAAGGTGAATACGTGACGCAGAACATGCCTGCCGAGCGCATCGGCGAGATCGACACCGAGAGCGACGAGACCTTCCACGGCACTCATACCCTCGGCATCATGGCCGGCGGTTTCAAGGGTAAATCGAAAGTGGCCTTCATAAAAGAGGATGCCGGAGCCCAGGGGGGCTACACAGGCGAGGTTAAAGAGGTCGAGAATCCCTACTATGGCGTGGCCTACGATTCCGACATACTCGTGGCCAGCGGTGCCGGCACCGATTATCTGATGGCTCTCGGCTTCGAAGAGATTCTCAACTACGCCTATGATTACGCCCACGCGGAGAACCGCCGCATACCGGTGGTGGTGAACCTTTCGCTTGGCACCAACATCGGTCCGCACGATGGAAGTTCCACTCTTTGCCGCTATATGGACGAGGTCAGCGCCGACCCGCAGGTGCCTCTGGTGATCTGTGCCGCCGCCGGCAACGAAGGGGATATGAACATCGCGCTTCACAAGACGTTGACCGCCGAAGACACGGAGCTGAAGACCGCTTTCAAATCGCTCGACATAGCAGGAACGCAGTATAAGAACGCTATGGTTAATCCTGTCTATATCTATTCAGATTCGGCGGAACCTTTTGAACTTCAGGCAGTGGTGATCAGCAAGACGCGCAACAGGATCGTTCTCCGGATTCCTCTGGATACCTCCAATCTTGAGGGCAGCGAACTTTATTATGTCACGGAAGAGGGCTATAAATCGTCGGACGCCGATTTGGTTGACCAGACGCTTGCCCGCTATTTCAACGGCTATCTGGGCGTGGCTGGTATGCTCGACACTACCGAGAGCGGCCGCTATATGGCTGTGGTCGACGTGATGCTCTGGGACAAGGCCGCCAATCAGGACAAATATGTTGTCGGCCTTGTGGCAACCGGCAAAGCAGGCCAGCGTCTCGACATTTACACCAACGGCGAGTTCTTTGAGCTCGGCTCACACGGCCTTGACAATCTGGGTTTCGTAGGCGGAGGCAATGACGGTACGATCTCCGATATCGCCACAGGCAAGAACATCATCTCCGTAGGCTCCTACAATCAGCGCGGCAAGTTCGCCTCGATGGACGAAGGAATCTACTCTCTCGAAGGAGTTGACTTTGACAATAACGAGGTGTCTCCCTTCTCTTCATGGGGCACGCTTGTCGATGGCCGCAAACTGCCGATGGTGTGCGCACCCGGAGCTACGGTTATCTCCTCCTCCAACGAATACTTCCTCGACAAATATAACACCATCTACGGCCCGGGTGCCATTCAGGCAACCTACGAAGCCGACGGCCGCAAATACTCGTGGCATCAGTGCGTGGGCACCTCCATGTCCACTCCCGCCGTGGCCGGCTCGATATGCCTCTGGCTCGAGGCCAATCCGTATCTTACATATAAGGATGTGCAGGAGATCATCGCAGAGACGGCTATCGTCGACGATGACGTGAAGAAAGGAAACCCGATTCAGTGGGGAGCCGGCAAGTTCGACGCTTACGCCGGTCTGAAGGAAGCGTTGAGGCGCGCCTCCGGTGTTGAAGAGATAGCCACGGCTCCCGAAACCTCCTTCATGCTCCGCGAGCTCGGCGGAGGCCGCTACGAGGTGTTCTGCGCCGGCGTTTCCGGTTTCGAGGCAAACCTCTACAGCGTAGCCGGCGCCAACGTGCTCCGTGAGCGCGCCGATGGTGAGGAACTCACGATCTCTACCGAAGGTCTCGCACCTGGTGTATACGTGCTCAGCGTAAACGGACTCGGCTCGCGTAAGATTCTTGTGAAATAAAGCAATAATTAACGACTTATTTTTTAGAATATGTTTAAAAAGCTAAAAACAGCACTGTTAGGAATGCTGGTTGCCGCATTGCCGGCAACAGCTCAGACTCAGCAGGAGGATCCGATGTTCACTTTCGAAGTGAGCACCGCCACCAGTGAGTCTGTAAACTTCAGTTTCTCGATCGGCGCCACAGAGAAGATGTACATAGATGTGGATTTCGGCTATGGCGCTACCGAGCAGGAGATAGATGTGGCCGTTACCGACCCGGAAGCGGGTATTACCGGAACCTTCATATCCGGCAATATAGCGAAAGGCCGCAATGTCGTGAAGGTTTACGGCGATCCTTCCAAGATCGACTACCTGAGCCTTTCTGGAATCGGGATAACGAAACTCGACATAACGAAACTTGTCAACCTCGAGTTTCTCTATCTTAGCCACAACCAGCTCGAGAGCCTCGATCTTACGCCCAATACGAAGCTCGTCGTGATCGATGTAGAGGATAATCCCTTCGACAAATCGCCTTTTGTCGTGGGCGCTCCGAAGGCTGATCTGGCCATGCTTTCGATCTCAAATATCGGAGCCATCGACGATGCGTTGTCGCTCCGCGACTACCCGAACCTTCAGATATTCGACGCTTTTGCATGTCGGCCGCTGAAGACCTGCGATCCCACCGGTTGCCCGAACATGAAGCGTATATCGCTCGACCTCACCAGCGTGTCGACGCTCGATGTGACCAAGAATCCCGAGCTCCTCATTCTCAACATCTCCGGTTGTCGCATAACCGATATCGACCTGAGCAAGAATACTAAACTCACCGAGTTCTACTGCTCGCGCTATGGAAGCCTAAACGGCGAATATAAATTCACGAGCATTGACGTCACGAACAATCCCGAGCTCTACCGGCTCTATTGCTCCGGCAACCTGCTCACGGAGCTCGACCTGAGCAAAAACCCAAAACTCTTCAATTTCAACTGTTCGCACAATCTGCTTAAATCCATCGATCTGACAGCCAATCCGGATCTCTATACGGTGGATATCTCATATAATCTTATGGACTTCGCCACCATGCCTGCCCCGAGAATGACTTGGAACGAATATTGGTTCCAGCAGGAGCCTATGGAAGTGAACCGAAGCTATCCCGTCGGCACAGTGATCGATCTGTCGAAGCGCGTTATGCGCGAGGACGGAACGACTACGGCACGTCTGATGGTGCGCAATGAGCTCGATCCCGGCACTTATAAGGCTCTTCCCGATGAATATTTCAAGTTCGAGGCCGGAAAGGTTACCCTCCAGAAGAGCTATAACGACAGCATTTATATCAACTACTCCAATACTACGTTGCCCGACTATGATCTGAGAACCTCCAGTTTTATGGTTAAGGAGGCGGCCGACTTCGGCAAAGACAATCTGGTGGTGGCTCTGCGCCGTCTCCCCGGCAACAAGAAAGCCGCTTTCAAGATCGGTATCCTCGGCGCCACTGCCGAGACTCCCAAGAAATTCAGTGTTGATTTCGGAAAGGGTGGAATTCAGGAATTCACGGCAACTACCTCCGAGATTCCGGCAGAGCCCAACGCATCTACGGAAGATTCCGGTACGGACATGAAAGTCTATATGCCGGAGGGTACCGATATCACGGCTTTCGCCATCGACGGGATGCAGCTGAATTATATAGATTTGGATGCCGCTCCTACGCTCCAGTATCTGTCTCTGACGAACTGCCGTCTGCCGGCTATCGATCTTCCCTGGAACCGATGTCTGCGCAGCCTCGACCTTTCCGACAACGGACTGACGGAGCTCGATCTTGCGGGCGGTGACGGCGACAATGGTAAGAATGTGCTCACAGATATCCGCGCCGCACGCAACAAACTCACCAAGGTGACGCTTGGCGACGGCCGCACGCCGCGCCGGCTGGACCTCGCCGACAACGATCTCAAGGAATTCAGTCTTGAAAACACTTCGAACCTGATAGAGTTATATCTTGCCAACAACAAACTCGAATCTCTTAATCTCGAATACTGTGAGAGCCTCGCTACACTCGATGTTTCCGGCAATATGCTTTCCGCTCTTCCCATTCCGCTGTATACGCCGCTCAAGAACCTGAAGCTTGAAGGCAACCGCATTCCGCTTCCCGCACTTCCCGCAGTTAGCAAGTTCGACAGCTACAGCTATGCCCCGCAGCAGGTTTATGCAGTGCCTGAGAAAGCGCCGACAGTAAATCTCAGCGAGCATTGGCTCGATAACGAAGGCCATGTCACTGCTTTCGAATGGCGCCGTGTGGAAGACAACCGCGTACTTACCGATGCCGAGGTATCGATGAACGAAGGACACCACCGTTTCCTCGACCCCTCTGTCGGCAAAGTTTATTGCGTATGGTCGCATCCCGATTTCCCCGACTTCAAGGACGACAACATCTATCGCTCAACTGAGGTACTCACCGCCGAGATGCCGACGCATGTGGTTGCGACATTCAAGACACTTGAGGCCGGCGAAGCAACGCTGACGCTCGCCGGCGCACAGCCGCAGACAACGGTTTATGTGGACTGGAGCGGCAAACTCGATCTTGAGCAATGTGTGCTGGAGACGACCTACAAGCATTTCAAAGGCACCCGCGAGGCAAATGCGGAAGTGAAGGTATATTCCTACGACGAGAATGACGGCGTGACTGTCTTCAGCCTTTCTGCCGGACCGCTTGAATATATCGACGCTTCAAAGATGAAAGGACTTAAGGCATTCTCATGCTCCGGTTCCGGCCTGACATCCGACAAAATCTCCCTGCCTGCTTCTGCCGCCCTCGAAGAGCTTACACTCTCGGGCGCCAAACTGAAGACATTCGACTTCTCGAACTATGCAGGTTTGCGTCTGATCGATGTATCGCACAATGAAATCGAGGAGATCGACCTCTCGAAGTATAAGGCTCTCGAAAGTTTCTATGCACCCTACAACAAGATCAGGACCACTAAATTCGATAATCCCCTACTCTGGGAACTCGCGCTTGTAGAAAACGATTTGTCGGAAATCTCGCTCGCCGGGCTTCCCGCTCTGTCGCAGGTGTTCCTTACCAACAACAAGCTCAGTGCCATCGATCTCGAGAATCTTCCGGCACTCCGCGTGGTGCATATCGACAAGAACCGTTTCACCTTCGCTACTTTGCCTCTCCCGAAAGATCAGTGGACCATCAACTATCACTACGGACTTCAGGAGCCTCTGAAAGTGGAGGTTGTCGACGGTAAGGTAGATCTCAGTTCTCAGGTGAAGGCCGGAGATACTCCGACAGTCTACCGCTGGTTTGTAGACACTCCCTATTTCGACGAAAACAACCAGCTCGTGGGCGAGGAGCTCGTGGCCGGAGAGGAATACAAGGTCGAGAACGGAGTGATCACTTTCCTTGCCGATAACCGTAACATCATGTGCGTCATGACTAACGAGAAGCTTCCCGAACTCTATCTCTATACGAACTTCCTCGACGTTACAGGCATCAGCGCGGTAGGCGATATCGCCGGCGATGCTTCGGAAGCTATCGTGAGCGCAGGAGTTGGCCGCCTCGATGTCCTCGCTGCGGAAGGTATGCCGGTGTCTGTCTGGACGATCGACGGAGCTAAGGTTCGCGAAGCCGCGGGCCCGGCTTCTTTCGAATCGCTCTCAGCCGGCATCTATGTGGTGAAGGCAGGCGAGAAAACCGTGAAAGTGCTCGTGAGATAAAACACATCAGCATATATTCCCATGCCTCTCTCCGAAGAGAGTAGGAGAGCAGAGCATTAGTTAATTTTTGGCAATAATCGCCGCGAAAGTTGGCGATTATTGCCAAAAATGTTATCTTTGCACGTTTATTGGGCGCAATCTCCGGATTCGGAGGCCGTTTATATGGCATCGGCGCCCCCCGCGCATCTTGAAAAAATAATTAAAACAGCTATAATCAAGGAATGGCAACATTAGAGAAAATCAGAAGCAAATCAGTGTTTCTAATCATCGTGATCGGCGTGGCGTTGCTCGCCTTCATCGTGGGAGACGCACTGACCAACAGCCAGAACATTTTCGGCGACCGCACCACAGTGGCAAAAGTGGGCGGCACAAAAATCGATTTCACCGAATACCAGCGCAAGCGCGAGGAATTGAACAACCAGCTTGAGGAGGCACGCCGCCAGAATCCTGCGCAGTTCGCCAATTTCGACACCCAGGTGCTCGCAGAGATGGCACTCGAACAGCTGATACAGGAGAAGCTCGTGGAAGACGCCGCCGACAAGGCCGGCATCCGCGCCACCGGCAATCTGCTCCGCCACTACATGATCGAGAATCCGCAGAACCAGAAAGTGATGGATATCGTCCGCCAGCTGAACGCCGCAGGCCTCAGCGTGCAGACGCCCCAGCAGGCCTACGAGGTGATCTTCAACCCCAAACGCAACGGTATGACCGACGCGCAGATGGAGCCATTCCAGCGCGCATGGCTTCAGGCCGAGAAAGAGATGAAGCAGACACTCAAGGGAGTGGTTTATCAGCGTGTGCTCGCCGGAACGGTCAAGGCCAACGACCTCGACAAGAAAGCGCTTTACAATGACTATGTGACCACCGCAAGCGTGGATTATGCATATCTTCCCTTCGGTCAGCTCGACCCCAAGGAATATCCTGTAAGCTCCGAAGAGCTCAAGAAGGCCTACGATGAGAAGAAGGGTCTTTTCAAGGTTGAGGAAGAGACGAAGGATGTTTCTTTCATCAGCGTGAGCATCGCCGCTTCTGACGCCGACCGCGCCGCAGCCCGCGAGCTTGCCCGCAAGACCGTGGCCGAGCTCCGCGACAGCACCGGCCAGCTCAGCAAAGCCACCAAGAAAGAGGGCGTGAGCATGGCCCATCATTCAGTACGCTCCTCCGACCTCACGGCAGGTCCCGTTAAGGATTTCGTTACTTCCGCTCCCAAAGACAGCGTGAAGCTGATATCGGAGAATGTACAGGGCTTTACCGTTGTTCGCGTCGGCAGCCGCACCGAGGCCGTCGATTCGATACAGGTGAACCTCGTGAGCACGGCCACCGAGGCAATGGGCAACAAGGTGCTCGCAGCTCTCAACGGCGGCCTTTCCGCAGACTCGATCGCTACCCGCTTCCCCGCCGACAGCGTCTATCCGCAGCTCAACCAGTGGATTCCCCTCTATACAGCCGAGGGCCCGACAAACGCTATCCCGGAGGCTACGCTCGACAGCCTCCGCAGCGCCGCCGGCCGCTATATCATGATCCAGGGTGGTCCGCAGGGTATGCTTATCGGCAAGATCACCGAGCAGAAACCTCCCGTTACTGTCTATGAATACGACGAGGCCACTTTCATGCTCGGCCCCAGCGTGAAGACAGTGAGCAACGAGCGCGCCAAACTTGAAAAATTCCTCCTTGCAAACAAGACTTCAGAGGACTTCTCGAAGAACGCCGCCAAAGCCGGCTATACAGTCCAGAAATTCAACTTCACGCAGTCTACTCCGGCCGTTCCGCGCATGCAGGGTATGAACTCCTACTATCCGGAGAGCCGTCAGGTCGTACGTTGGGTGATGATTGATGGTGAGGATGGCGAAGTAAGCCATATATATGAATCGAAAGATGCGCTGACTCCCGCGCTCTATGCCGTGGCAGTCGACAGATCGTATGATGAATACGTTCCTCTCTCGAATCCCGATGTTAAGAACATGCTCACCAACGAGGTGCGCGCCTCGAAAGCCGGCGACAAGCTCGTTGAGAAATTCGGCAAGAAGACCCAGAGCCTCCAGAGTGCCGCTCAGGCGATGGGCGTTGAACAGCGCAACGCTCCGCAGTTCCGCTTCGGCGTGAACCCGGGTGTGAACGATCCCTCTGTAATGGGCCGCATCGCCGGCAGCAAAGCCGACAAGAAAGTGGCTATCGTAAAGGGAGAGGACGGAGTTTATGTATATCAGGTTACGGGAAACGGCAAGGAGAACTTCCCCTTCAACGACCAGATGTACGAACAGCAGTACTATCAGTTCGTGAACCCGGATCTGATGCAGATGATCCGCGGCGACAAGAAGCTGAAGAACAACGTCTATAAGTTCGAGGCCGGCGACTGATTCCGATTTCTGATATCGGCCGTTGAAAATCGGCCGAAAGAAATTTACTGACACAATTTTTCAAGAATATATCGGCGTGCCGGAATCGTGCGATTCGGGCGCGCCGTTTTTTATAGCGATTATCAGATTACGTTTTTATAGCGATTATATGAACGACAACAATACAAAGCTTCCGCTGATAGGAATGACGCTGCAGGAGCTGCAGGGTGTGGCCGAGCGCGGAGGAATGCCTAAATTCGTGGGGCGTCAGCTTGCCGAATGGCTTTACGACAAACGCGCCGTAAGTTTCGATGAGATGGCGAATATCTCGAAAAAGAACAAGCAATGGCTGTCGGAAAACTATGAGGTCGGACGGCGGGCTCCCTCCAAGGCCACACGGTCGGCCGACGGCACCGTGAAGTATCTCTTCAACGCGGGCAACGGCAACATGATCGAATCGGTCTATATTCCCGACAAGGAGAGGGCCACTCTCTGCGTGTCGAGTCAGGCGGGATGCAAGATGAACTGTTATTTCTGCGCCACGGGCAAGCTCGGTTTCCGTGCCAATCTTACGGCAGCGCAGATCGTTAATCAGATATTGTCGGTCCCTCCGGCTCCGGAGAAGGGTCGCGAGCCTATGAATCCACTCACCAATGTGGTGTTCATGGGTATGGGAGAACCTCTTGACAACTTTAAGGAGGTGCAGAAAGTAATAGAGATCCTGACTGCGTCGTGGGGATTGGCATGGAGTCCGAAGCGCATCACGGTCTCGACCGTCGGCAAGCTTCCGCAGCTCAAGGAACTTCTCGACAACACGCAAGTGCATGTGGCCGTGAGCGTGCACACGGCCGACACGGCTCAGCGCGAGTCGATGATGCCCGCTCAGCGAGCCTTTCCCATCAGTTCGGTAATGCGGACGCTCGCCGGCTATGATTTCAGCCATCAGCGCCGTCTCTCGCTCGAATATATCATGTGGCGCGGCGTGAACGACGACATAGCGCATGCCGACATGCTCATCAAGCTGATCGGCAACATCGACTGCCGTGTTAATCTTATCCGCTTCCACCGCATACCGGGCGTCGACCTCGTTCCGAGCAGTGAGGAGAGAATGGTGATGTTCCGGAATTATCTGAATTCCAAAGGTATCACGGCGACAATCCGTGCATCCCGAGGCGAGGATATCGACGCCGCCTGCGGAATGCTGGCCGCGAAAGACTCTGTTCCTTAAAATTTCGGGGTCGTAGGGGCGGCGATTTTTGCGCAGAT
>URNY01000082.1 GCA_900549375.1 uncultured Bacteroidales bacterium
ATCCGACCACCGGCCGCGGAGGTGAGAATCAGGAGAAGGGAACTGTCTATTGGCTTCAGATCCGTCCGATAGTCGACACGAAGGAGATGCTCGACGATTCGATAATGGATGTGGATGATAAAGACCTCATCATGCGCTCCGATATGGCGTTGGGCCATGGCATCATGGATAATGTGAGCCATATTGTCTATGTGCGTCCCGATACGTTTGATTCGGCGCATAACCCCGAGCTTGCGCGGGAGATCGAGGAGATCAACGCCCGCTTTGTGGAGCGGGGGGAACCCTACGTGCTGATAGGCCCCGGGCGCTGGGGATCGTCGGATCCGGCGTTGGGAATTCCCGTGAAGTGGCCCCAGATCGCCGGCGCGCGCGTCATCGTAGAGTCGGCATTGCCCGGTTATCGCATAGAGCCGTCGCAAGGCACGCATTTCTTCCAGAACCTCACCTCCTTCGGCGTAGGCTATTTCACTGTCGACAAAGATGCCGGCAACGGGTTCATCGACATGGCGTGGCTCGAAGCGCAGCCCGCCGTGGAAGAGAGCGGGCGCATCCGCATCATCCGCTTCGACCGGCCGCTCACCATCGCCATCAACGGCCGCAAATCCAAAGGAATCATAAAAAAGTAGGGGCGCAATACATTGCGCCCGCGCCGTCACTTGCCCCCGCAATGGGATTTTTTTGCGAAAATTGTGGGGCGAACTGCATAAAATTTATAAATTAATTTCTATTTTTGCTGATGAATGAGGATGACGGCTGTAGAGGCAGCCTCATCGTATTCATTTTTTTATTAGAAAAGGTGGAAATTCCACCGAAAAGGTGTTATTGATTTTTTATCTTCAACATTCAAACTTGGCGGTTTGTAACATCCATGAAGATATGAGACAATAGCACCTGCATCGGTTGCTATACCTGTACCCGCGAGGGTTGATGTATATGCTTCTGGTGTGGGGCTGTCGGTCTTATCCTTGGATGTAGGTACGCCAAGACCTGAATGTGGGATAAGACGGAGATACATTCCTCACACCTTTTTTCTTTTTTCAACATAACAGCTTTGAAGGAGGATTGAAAGCGAAAAAGTAAGTGTTTATGAAGCAATCTTTTATTCGCGGTGCATTGCGTTATGGGTTGGTTATATTATCTATGATGGGCGCCGGAACCGTTATGGCGGATTCTTTCGAAGCCGGGGGTATCTACTATGAAACCACGGGCACGGGAGAGGCAACGGCTGTCAGCAGCGATTATTCTCTTGGCGGAGCTGTGACGATTCCCTCGAAGGTCTCTTATATCAAAGATGATGTGGAGATTACCGTCAAGGTGACCGGAATCGAGGCAGAAGTGTTTAAGAGGAAAGCAGTGACTTCTGTTGTGTTGCCTTCGACGATCAAGACCTTATCTGGAGGGCTTTTTCTGGAATGTGATAAACTTGAAGCCGTCACTCTTCCGGAGGATATTTCAGAATTGCCGAGGAGTATCTTTTATGACTGTTCTTCCTTGAAATCGCTGGATATTCCGGCAGGTGTGACGATGATAGGAGAATCCGCATTCTCAGGTTGCTCATCCCTGACATCGCTGGATATTCCGGCAGGTGTGACGATGATAGGAAAATACGCTTTCTCAGGTTGCGCATTGCTGACATCAGTTAATCTTCCCGTAGGACTTACATCTATCGAGAGCAATACCTTTAACGGGTGTTCTTCCTTGAAATCTTTGGCAATTCCAACAAGTGTCGGAAAGATTGGAGAATCCGCTTTCGAAGGTTGCACTTCGTTGCAGACAGTGGTGCTTCCGGCAGGTTTGACATCAATAGAAAACAGTCTGTTTCTCGGGTGTGAGTCATTGAAGAGTGTCAACATACCGGAGAATGTTGTGTCAATCGGAGAATCCGCTTTCGCCGGTTGTGCCGCTTTGGAAGAAATCACCTTGCCGGACGGAGTGAAAACTTTGGGCCACTACTGTTTTAGCCGAAGCGGTCTCACTTCGTTTGTTTTCCCAGAATCCCTTGAAAGTATAGGAGGGTATTGCTTTGGGGGTGCAGAGAAGATACAGGAAATGACGATAAATGCAGGGTTTAAGTCATTTGGAGCCGGAGCATTCGATGTGAAAGATTCTTTTTATATAAAGAAAGTCTTTTTCAAAGGATCTTTGGAAGATTGGTTAAAGATCGATTTTCAGGGTGACAATTATCCCGAAGGCACCAGCCCGGTTAGTATCGCCAAAGAGTTTTATTATACTAAAGGGGGAAGCTTCGTTCTTCTGGAAGGACTACTTGAGGTTCCTGCAGCCATTACGGAAATTAAGCCGTATGCTTTATATAGATATAAGAAAATCAACGGATTGAAGTTCTCCGGTAAGAATCTGTCGATTCCCATGTTCGCACTTATCCCGCAATGGATAAAGAATATCGTATATACGGGCACGGTCGAGGATTGGCTGACGGGAAATTTCAATGGCTTACCCTACGGACCGGGTATAAGCCTGAAACTCGGTGGAGATGGATTTGACGGCAAGGTAGATATTCCGAAAGGAATCACGCGCATACCCGAGGGACGTCTGGCATATCCCGAAGTTTGCGAGATCAATGATGAAAACGATGTGATCGTTGTCTGTAAAAAGGGATTCTATGGGTCAGGCCTTCGGTCGGCTTCATTTCTTGCACACGTGGATTCCATAGGGGAGAGTGCGTTTGAGTTTTGTCCTCTGACGGAAGTGAGCCTTTCTCCAAATCTCGGCACAATTCCGGATTTTGCGTTTGCTCAGTGCCCGAGTCTTCAGTCGGTTTCCATTGCGGCAGGATCTAATTCAGCAACCGCTGTGAAAGGGATTGTCATCGGAGCGGGTGCATTCATAAGTGATGTAAATCTGAAGACACTTAACCTTCCTCCCTTTATAAAAGTAGGTGCGGACGCGTTTAGAGGAGCCGGTATATTTGAATCTCAGCCTGACGGTTTTGTCTATTTCAATAGCTGTCTGTTCGGCTTCAAGGGAACGGGAGCAGTCCCTTCCGCGCTGGAGATCGAGCCCGGGACAATATCGGTTGCCGCAAATGCGTTCTCAACTTTCGATAGCCCGTCTATCACAAAGCTGACAATTCCCGAGAGCGTTCTGTCGATCGGCGATTCCGCATTCGAGGGCCAGGGAATGACATCGGTGAATGTGCCCGGTTCCGTTTCCTATTTGGGAGACCGTGTTTTTGCGAGATGCTCTGCTCTTTCATCAGTCTCTCTTAATGAGGGCCTGGAATATCTCGGCAACTCGTTCGAATCCGCGACTTCTCTGAAGTCTCTTACATTGCCGGCGAGTGTGAAAACTGCCTTCCTTCCTTCAATGGAGACATTGGTCATCAAGGATTCTTCCGAACCATTGAATTACTTTGGAGGGAATAGCGTTGTCCAAATTGCAGTAAAAGATCGGCTCTATATAGGAAGAAGTTTAAATCCCGTGGTAACTGACAGCCGATTTGACTATATCTTGAGAGTGAATGTAGAAGCTCAGCCACAATCCGCAGCGACCCGGGCTTCCTCCCTCCCGACATCCATCGAATTCGGAGAAAAGGTAAGCAACGTCGGCGGTATGCTTGAGTTCTATGGCAGTCCAACAGACAAGGTTATTTGTTATTCAGCTACAGCCCCGGACTTGGGTGAAGTTTATTTCATGAATGAAGCGTACGATAAGTCGATTCTGATGGTGCCGACCGGTGCTGTGGAATCCTATCGTAAGCAATTCCCGTGGAGTCGATTCGCGAATATCGCTGAAGGTGCTGTTTCAGGTGTCGAGTCGGTATGTGATGCAGCCACTGTTTCGGTAAGAATATGTGGAAATATCATCAACGTGGACGGTGTTGAAGATGGAGAACGCATCGAGATTTATGATGCTTCAGGGCACCTTATCGCTCAAGGTATTGCACCGGCAATGGAACTTCCGACAAATGCCGGAATGCTTATTGTCAGGGTGGCCGGCAAATCACAGAAGGTGATCCTATAAGTATGTAAATATGCATATTATGACTGAAAGTGCCCGGCGGGTCTCCGCCGGGCACTTTAGGTTTTATAGCTTTTGTTTTAGCCGAAAGCGGACGCATCTTGGATGCGTCCCTACAGCAATAGATTTGGAGCTGTCAAACTATCTCGGCAAGGAGCGTGGCGGAGGTGGCGGATGTGACGCGGACGCGGACGAAGTCGCCGGGGCGGGCGGTGCCGGCGGGGAAGACGGCGACTTTGTTCTGGGATGTGCGGCCGAAGAGCTCGCCGGCGTTGCGCTTAGAGACACCCTCGACGAGCACCTCGAACTCGCGGCCGATGTCGTGACGGTTGCTTTCGAGCGAGAGCTCGTTCTGCAACGCTATCATCCGGTTGAGGCGGTCGATCTTCACATCCTCGGGCACATTGTCGGGCATCGTGCGCGATGCCAGCGTGCCCGGACGTTCCGAATATTTGAACATGAAAGCCGAGTCGAAACCGGCTTCGCGCATCAGCGAGAGGGTCTCCTGAAAATCCTCCTCCGTCTCGTCGTGGAATCCGGTGAACATATCTGTGGAAAGCCCGGCGTCGGGGAGGATGCGTCGGATGGCCGCGACGCGGTCGAGATACCATTCGCGGGTATACTTGCGGTTCATCGCCTTGAGCACCTTGTCGCTGCCGCTCTGCACGGGCAGATGTATATGGCGGGCTATGTTGGAATGCTCGGCGATGGTCTGCAGCGTGCGGTCGCTCATGTCTTTGGGGTGGGAGGTAGTGAAGCGCACGCGCATGTCGGGAGCCGCCTCGGCCACCATCGCCAGCAGGTCGGGAAACCCGATATTCTCATAGCGGTAGCTGTTCACGTTCTGCCCGAGGAGGGTGATCTCGCGGAAGCCGCGCGAGCGGAGGTCGGCGAGCTCACGCAGTATGCTCTGCGGTTCGCGCGAACGTTCTCGCCCGCGGGTATAGGGCACTATGCAGTAGGAGCAGAAATTGTTGCATCCGCGCATTATGGAGATAAAGCCCGACACGCCGTTGGAGCCGATGCGGCGGGGCACCACGTCGCGATAGGTCTCGGTGGTGGAGAGCTCGATGTCGATGGCCGGCACACCCGCTTCGGCGGCCGCCACAAGGTCGGGAAGATGGAGATAAGAATCCGGGCCGGCCACGAGGTCGACGCCATGTTTCCGGATCAGCTCCTCTCGCATGCGCTCGGCCATGCAGCCGATCACGCCGATGATGATGTTGCGGCCCGATTTGCGGCGCATGGCGTTCCAATAGGCGAGACGCGAGAAGATCTTCTGCTCGGCGTTGTCGCGGATGGAGCATGTGTTGAGAAGCACGGCCGCCTCCTCGTCGGAGTCGGTAGTGTCGTAGCCTGCCATGGCCATCACGGCGGCCACTACCTCCGAATCGGCCACATTCATCTGGCATCCGTAGGTCTCGATGCGCACCTTTTTGGAAAGTGGGTTGTTTTTATCGTTTGCAGGCATAAAAAAAGTGGTCTGCGTGGTGTTTTCTTGCATAATTTTATTACTTTTGTGCAAAATTACTCATAGAAGTTGTTTAAACCAATTTACGTTTAATAAATTTTCATACTATTTGATAAAAATTAGTTGAAACAACTTCTAAAAATACAAGCAACAGTAATAACCAATAAATCTAATAACGTCAGAACATGAGCATTCCATTTATCACGGCGGAAGAGGCTGCGTCGTATATCAAGAACGGCGACAATGTGGCATTTTCCGGCTTCACGGCTTCGGGAACTCCGAAAGTAGTGACAGTGGCTTTGGCCGAGCGTGCAAAAAAACTCCATGCAGAGGGAAAGCCTTTCAAAATAAACGTATTCACCGGAGCGTCGACCAACGACCATGTTGACGGCGAGCTGGCGCGCGCCGAGGCTGTGGCCATGCGTACGCCTTACCAGAGCCACGGCGACATGCGCAAATCGGTTAACGCCGGAACCACCAATTATTTCGACGCCCACCTGAGCCACCTGTCGCAGGATCTGCGCTACGGGTTCTTCGGCGACATAGACGTGGCCATTATCGAGGTTACGGAGATGAGCCCCAACGGCGAGGTGATTCTCGGTGCCGGCCTCGGCATGACCCCGACCATCGCGCAGATGGCCAAGAAGGTGATTATCGAGTACTCTTCGTATTATCGCAATTCATTCCGCGGCTTCCATGACAATTACATCCCGCTGGATCCTCCTCACCGCCGCGAGATACCTATCTATAAACCCTCCGACCGCATCGGAAGCACCGTTCTCAAAATCGACCCGAAGAAAATCATCGGCGTGGTTCCATCCAACGATTCCGAGAGCATCAAGCCCTTCACGGCTCCCGACGAGGTCAGTCAGCGCATCAGCGAGAATATCTGCCACTTCCTGGCTTCTCAGCTCCGCGAGGGCCGCATACCGAAGGAGTTCCTGCCGATCCAGAGCGGTGTGGGCAACGTGGCCAACGCCGTGCTCTACGGTCTGGGCGAGAATCCAGAGATTCCCCAGTTCGAGATGTACACCGAGGTTATCCAGGATGCCGTGATGACGCTTATGGAGGAGGGTAAATGCAAATTCGCCTCTACCTGCGCGCTGACATTCTCCGACGACGCCATGCTCCACTTCATGGACAACATTGACTTCTTCCGCGACAAGGTGCTGATGCGTCCCGGGGAGATCTCGAACAGTCCGGAGATCGTGCGCCGACTGGGCCTTATCGCCATGAACACCGCCCTCGAGGCCGACATCTTCGGCAACGTGAACTCGACGCACGTTCTCGGAACGAAGATGATGAACGGTATCGGCGGCTCGGGCGATTTCTGCCGCAACGCCTACCTTTCGATCTTCTCCTGCCCCTCCATCCAGAAGGGTGGCAAGATCTCGACGATCGTGCCGATGGTTTCGCATGTCGACCATAGCGAGCACTCTGTCAAGATTCTGGCAACGGAGCAGGGCGTAGCCGACCTGCGCGGCAAGAATCCGCGTCAGAAAGCCGAGGCAATCATCGAGAACTGCGTTCACCCGATGTATAAAGAGCTGATGTGGGATTACCTGAAGCTCTCGAAGGGCGGTCACACACCCCACACCCTCAAGGCCGCTTTCGCCTTGCATCAGGCGTTCGCCGAGAAGGGCGACATGGCGCAGGCCGATTTCGCCGCCTACGTGTAATCACGTATACTTGAATAAAACAATCGCTATAAAACCTAAAGCGCCCGGCGGAGATCCGTCGGGCGCTTTCAGGTAGGAGGGGGAGGGTTATCTTCTGATCTTTGCGGTGAGGGTCTTGCCGTCGGCCGTGAGGGCGCGGAGGATGTAGACGCCGGGATGCAATGCGGAGAGGTTCAGGTCGGCTCCCGATTCATAGGAGGCGAGGAGAGTTCCGTCGAGAGCGTAAACGCTTACCGAAACGATATCGGCCGAGAAGATTGAGTCGGCACCGATCTCGGTGACTACCGTTTTCTCGCCGCTCTTCAGCGTGAGGGTATGGATCGTGAGGCCCTTGTTATCGTCCGATGCGCAACGGAGGGCCAGGCGATAACGGCCTGCTGCCGGAACGGTGAAGTTGACTTTCTCGGTTGCGGGGCTATCGGAGGTAGCCTCGATAGAGATTGTCTTGAGAGATGTGCGGTTGTCCTCGCCGGGAATCACGACAGCCTTCGCGGAGGCATGGCTTTCAGGCTGAGCGGGAGCTGCGGTCTCTACAGTGCAGAGCAGAACCTCGAGTTTCTCCAGGAATTCGGCGTTAGCACGCGAGAGCTGCATCTCAGCGGCAAAGCCCTTGGAATCGGTAGAGGCTACATCAAACGGGGGAAGATAGGCGATGTATTCAGTCGACCCCTGTGCGCCACGGTTTTTGAATGTGAGGCCATTCTCATGGATAAAGGCGCGACCGTGGAAGGATTCAACAAGTTTTGAATCTGAGAAATCGGGAGAATAAGGCCAGTCGGATACCTTACCGGTAGTGACACCTCTGTTTCCCTCAGCTCGTGCACCTTCCATCGTACCGTTCACAACAGCAATCGAATACTTATAGCTGTCCCAGGGAAGGTTGCTGACCTCTGTATCGGTGAATTGTAGGTTTGTCGACTCTCCTGCCAATTGCGGTTCTCCGCCGGCGATAGAAGGAGTGCGATAAACACGATATTTCAGATTGTCGGCGTCAACATAACCTTTGTGAACGCCAAGCTCAGTTCCTGAGAGAGCAGGATGTGATATAAGAGCAGATCCGTCTGCCTGCGCTTCGGTGGAGATGGAAAATGAAGAAACAGCTTTTGGAACATCATAACCGACCCAGAGGGGTGTTGATGCGGCAGCCTCGGAATCCTTATCGTTGAGGGTAGAGACAACGGAGTAGGAGAACATGCCGGGAGCATCGACATTGTCATCGAAAGAGACAGCTGTTCCCGGGGTAGCCTTGTCACCGGTGAGGGTCTTGACAACGACGGGGTCGGGTGTCTCGGCTTCGGTATCAGTGCGCGACACCACAATCTTTGTCAGAGTGGTGAGTTCGGCGCCTCCGTTGGTCTTGTCGGGGATGGTGAATGTTACCTTCGCCTTGTTGGCACCCGTGGCATCCGGAACAACGCTCAGGTCGGCAACGGTTGCGGGAACGGAAACAGACTCTACAATCTCGATATCGTCTACGTAAATCTTATTACCATTGGTGTTATTGCAACGCACTCCGAAATAGTAAGAACCGTCGGCTGTGGGAGAGAAATATGCCTCGGGCGACATTTTCCCGGTTTCACCCTTGTTGATGTTGACAGTAGCAAGTACAGGCATGCCGGCGAGGGTCGGCTCGGTTCCGGCGGTGAATTTGAGATCTTTCGGGTCGGGTTCGGAAGAACCGTAGCCATAGCCATAGCCATAATCGTCATCATCCTCGACCTCTTCAACCCAGGATTTGCAGGAAATCTTATATGTCTTGCCTGCTATAAGCTTGATGGGAGGAGTGATCAGCGATGCGTCAGAAGTGCTATAGTTAGAAGCCATGAACTGGACATATCCGGAATAATTCCTTGTCCATTTATAAGTACTGTTTGTGGAAACAATGGTATAAAGATTAAATTTGTCGGCAGAGCTGAAATCGTCGATGTAGGGGAGTTCCAATGCGCCTCCGGCGAAAATGGCAGTGGTTTTTTGAACGCTCGATTCAGCCTCCTTATAGAGGGTAGATACATTATATACATAAGATCCGGGTCCGTCAAGATTGTTGTCCTGATAGGTCATCATGAGATCGGCTCCGGCGGTAGTCACATAGTTTTCGGTCAGCACAACGGCATCGGCGCCATCTTTCGAACGGGTGATTTTAAACTTGAGCTGAGACTCGTCGATCCAGCCCCCGTTATAGCCCCATTCTCCGCTTTTGTGTGCTTTCCAAGTGACGACGACATTGTCGCCAACGGCCTTGGCTACCGGGTTGAGCGGATTGAGGGTTTTCTCATCCTCTCCGACCCATTTGCATTCCACCACGCTGGAAGATGTAACTTCCGGGTTCTCTCCGAGATCGTTGAAGGGAGCTATATAATAATAGTATTTACCGGCGGCGGGAATTACGGATGAGGAGTTGTCGGCATTGTCGATGAAAGTGGCCGTTTCTCCCGGCTGTCCGTCATTGACAGTGGCGATGACATTCTCATCCGTATAAAGAACGGCTTTGTCATTCGATGCTGACCTATATATCCTTGCGCCAATCGTGCCGGTGATGGCGTCGTCGGCCTTGTTCTTTGTCGGCCACGTCCAAGTCAGGGTGGCGGCAAGTGAGCCGTCGGTTGCCCCAACAGCTGTCGCTCTTGTCACTTTCTGCGGATAATTCACATCCTTTTCAACCTTCAGGCCTGCGAATTGAAGTTTTTTGTTAGCAAAACTTCCTGAACCATACCGGCTCCGTATGCCTATATAATAGAGTCCGCTTTCGGAAATAGTGACTTTTGCATTGGCGTTCCCGTCAACCGGCTTTTGCGTGAAAGTTGGTGTTACCTGATTTATTACACCCCATACTTTACATTGATAATTATCTTCAGATATTGGAGTTAAGGAATTCTCATCTTTGCCAATCACGATTGAAAAGAACTCATCGTCATTGTAGTCTGCCGAACAAACGTTTGCGTAGATATAGAAAATATCACCCGCATTCATCTGTATAGGATTGGTGAGCCTGAGAATTGCTCCTGTATCCGTTCCCGTCGAACTTGTATTGGCCGGGTCTATCTGGGCATATGGGGTTTCACCTGCTATGTATTCCCATGTTTTAGTGGCATCGGTGCCTGAGACAATCTGCCACTGGGAGTTGAATTCATCCTGCGTTGCCGGGATCGAGTAGACCTCGGCGGAGGCAGGCTGCGTCACGCCGGCGGCTCCGAGGAGCGCCAGCGTGGCGAACAGCTGTAATCCTTTTTTCTTCATAAGGGTAATTGTTTGGTTAGTTTTTTGCAAATTTTATTGTGCGGGTGCTGTGGCTGCCGCTTACGCGGAGTACATAGACACCTGCGGGGAGCTGCGAGGCGTCGAGGCTGAGCGTCTCCGTCTGCGAAGCGCCGCCTGCCACTTTCACTCCCTGAAGGGTATAGACTTCGGCCGAGAGCGCTTCCTGTCCCGGGGCATAAATGTTGAAACAGCCGTTGCCGACGGATTCGAGCATGATGCTTTCCGGAGCTGTTTCGAGGATATCATAGACCGAAGAGCTGTCGAGGATACGGCGTATGCCGGCCATGGCATCCGCCTTGCCGTGACCCCAGCCCTTTGCGTTGGAAGCGGGAGTGGCGGCGGTCTCGCGAGCTATCTCCTGCAGGTCGCTGAACGTGAGCGAGGGGTCTGCCTGACGCCATAGAGCCGTGATTCCCGCCATGTGGGGCGACGACTGCGACGTGCCGGCGCAGCTTGTCCAGTTATATGTTTTCTTGCTTGCGGTTTCCTTATAGCTATATTCCACGGGATAATAGTCGGCATAGCTGCCGGAGGTCGGGAAATAGCTGTTGCGCGAGCTGATCACCACCTGGCCGGGAGCGCAGACATCGGGCATAGTGCGGCCATCGGGTGTCTCGCCGAAAGATGAGAAATAGCTTATCTCGCCGATCGTTCCCTCTTCGTATCCCGAATCGGGGACATTGGCCGAGCAGTAGCTTCCGACGGCAAGCGTGTTGGGCCCGGAACCCATGTTGGAGTTGGTGCCCGCTCCGTCGGGCACGTCGATGCCCGGAATGTTGCGCGAGCCGAAGCTCATGTTATCGCTGAGGCAATACATGAAAATCTTCTTTCCCGGCTGCCCTTTGACAGTGATGCGCGTGAAATTGCGGGTGGCGTTGGCGACGCTGCTTGCCACAAGATACATGTTGAGCTCGGCCATATATCGGCGGTTGTAGGGATCGACGCCGGCAACACCGCCCATGAAACAGTTCTTGTAGACTTCGTGGAACTTGGTGCCGGAGCGGACCACGTTCAGACGCGATGTGTCGATGAACTGGTCGATCGTATTGCCGGAGGCCACATAACCCCCTTTGCCCACCGGAATCTTAAACGAATAGAGCACTTCGTCGGGGGCGGTGCGGGAGATGATGTCGAGCGACACTTCGAACGGAGTGCCGTCCTGAGTCCAGATCTCTACAGTGCCGAAAGACTGGAACATGTTGTCTTGCTCCTCAAGGCCTTTCAGGGCGAGAGTCTTGACGTAGGGGTCCTCCTCGGTAAGCTCCTTGATGATGGAGATGGGGAGGTCGCGCTCGTTGCCTGCGGAGAGGCATATCAGGATGTCGTATTTCTCCGCGATGTCGTTGATGGCTTCGGTGAACTCGTCGGTGCCGTCGTGCGGGCCGAGGTTGTCGCCGAGCGATAGGTTGATGACGCAGGGTTTCCCTTGCGACTGCGCGTATTTGCCGATGCGCTCGATGCCGTCGAGAATCTGGGCGTTATAGCAGGGTCCTCCACAGACCACGAGGTCAGCGCCGGGGGCCACGCCGCGATAGTCGGGAGCCGTGGGGTCGGACTCATCGCGGAAGCTGCCGGCTGCGCAGCCGAGCACGTGGGTGCCGTGGCTCTCCTGAGGGTCGTCGGTAGTGAAGCGGGCGATTTTTTCCGGGGTGTCGTAGATTTCGGGCTTTGCCGACTGGCCTACATATTCGAGTGCGAGTTTCACGCGGGTCTTTCCGTCGGCGTCGCGGAAATTGATATGATTGGGGTCAATGCCTGTGTCGAAGAGGCCGATCACCACTCCCGAGCCGTCGTAAGGCTTGTCGAGGCCTTTGCCGAGGTGCACGTCGGGCACGTTGGAGAAGGGGAGGGCTTTGTTGTTGGTGCGTTTCACGCGGGCAGAGAGGCGTGCGCCCGTA
>URNY01000083.1 GCA_900549375.1 uncultured Bacteroidales bacterium
CCTCGAGTTCCTCGGGAGTGTCGAAAGCTATGTAGGCACGGCCGTTGTCGAGAAGCATCTTGACATGCTCGCGATAGATGTCGCGGCGCTCGCTCTGCTTATAGGGGCCGTAGGCGCCACCTTCGCGCACACCCTCGTCGATGCCGATGCCGAGCCATGCGAGCGATTCGTTGATATATTCCTCGGCGCCGGGCACGAACCGGCGGCTGTCGGTATCCTCGATGCGGAGAATCATGTCTCCACCGTGGGCGCGTGCAAACAGATAGTTATATAATGCGGTCCTGACTCCGCCGATATGAAGAGGCCCTGTGGGCGACGGCGCAAAGCGGACTCTTACTTTACGTTCCATGATGAATAGCTGCTAAATGGTAAATTTATGCAAATTTACCTATTTTCGGCAACTATTCAAAATACATTTCAGTCAAAATTAGGGGAGTAATGGTTCAAAGCCGGAGAAGAGAGCGGGCCGGGCGATGAAGGAGGGATGGAAGAGGACGCTACTGTTCGAGGCGGAAACGTTTGCCGTCCCATCGGTAGAGGATGGTTCCCTTCATGAAAGGGGCTATCTGCTTATAATCATCCGCGCTCACGAACCGGCCCACAGTGAGTTCGGCAGTGATAGTCCTCCCATCGGGCGAGGGAGTGTATCTCATCGTGGGAAACGGCACTATCCGACGCACGAGCTCACGGCTCTTTTTATCGGGGAATTTGAAAAAGTCCTCGAGAACGGGCGTCTTGAAGTAGCGGCCGCGAGGCAGAGGGGCGAACCGGGGGGTATAGAAGCGCAGGTCGGTATCGTATGCCTGATCGCTGTCGCCGATGGTATAGGCAGTCATCAGAATATCCCCATTACGGACCGGAAGCACGTTGATGCTGAGTGTCGTCACCGGAGTGAGCGTCACCTTGAGATATCGTGGCGCCACGGTGTCGAGCCTCGAAAGGCCCTCCATCGTGTTCCGCGCCTGATAAATACTGTCGGCGGCATAGAAATCGAGCATATCGAGGCGGGTGGATTTCCCGAGGATGTCGAGAATATCTATCGGCATCTCCACAAACGCCCTTCGGGCCGATATGGTATCGGCATTCTGCACGGCCGCAGACATGCCGACCGGCAAAGCGGCCAATGCCGACAGCATAATCACCCGGAAAACAGTTGCGAGTCTATTGCCCATATTCATTTCTTCATGAAAATATCGTAATTCCCGTTATATTTCGGGCGTTTTGCCTCTTTTGAAGCAGCTTTACCCTTTTTCTCCTTCTTCGTTTTCTCTTTAACAGGCTTCTCCTTTTTCAGCTTATCTTTCTTTACCTTATCCTTTTTCGGGCGCTCCTTTTTAGGGAAGTCGCTTTTCGGATAATCCTCTTTACCGGATGACTTACGGCTTCCTTTGCGCTTTTTGTCACGCCTCGCATCCGAGGCATAGTCGCGGTCGGTGGCAATCTCGGCATAGAGGCGCTCGCCGAAGAAATCGGCGTTCTTGAGGGCGTCGACAACCCTGCGGGCGTCGTCCTTACGCACATCGAAAAGAGTATAGCCGGAAAGGAGGTCGATACGGCCAATCACGGGCTTGGGGCCCTCGACATTACGATTTACGAGATCCATCAGATTGCCGGGGAAGAATCCGGATGATTTTCCGATATTCACCATGAGCCGTTCGTAGCCCTCCTCGGCCTCTCTGCGGTCTTTGTTCTTTTTACCCCGGCCGAAACCTTCGCCACGTTCCGAACCGCGGCCACGGTCGCGGTCGCCGGCATCAAGGTCGAGCACGGGCATGTCGCGGTAATAGGCAAGCAGGCGGTTGAACTCCAGCGAGAGGACGCGCTTCAGCAAATCTTCCTCGGAAAGCCATTCGAGTTTCTTGCGCACTCCGGGGAGATATTTCGCAATCTCATTCTCGTCGACTTCCACGCGTTCGAGACGGTCGGCAAGATTATAGAGCTGCTTCTCAATGATATGTTCGGGAGTAGGCACCTTCCGGTATTCGAACTCCTTGCCGAGTTTTTTCTCAATCTGCTTTATCTTGCCTTTCTCGCGCGAATGGATGATGGCAACGGAGACGCCGGTTTTGTTGGCGCGTCCCGTACGTCCGCTGCGGTGGGTATAGACAGCCTCGTCGTCGGGAAGTCCGAAGTTTATCACATGGGTGAGATCGTCGACATCGAGCCCGCGGGCGGCCACATCGGTGGCTATCAGCAGCTGCGTTACATGATCGCGGAATTTCTTCATCGCCAGGTCGCGCTGGGCCTGCGAGAGGTCGCCGTGGAGACAGTCGGCGTTATAGCCGTCGGCGATGAGTTTGTCGGCCACCTCCTGAGTCTCCCTTTTGGTGCGGCAGAACACGATGCCGTAGATATTGGGACTATTGTCGACTATCCGTTTAAGAGCCAGATATTTATCTTGTGCCTTCACCATATAGTAGATATGGCGGACATTCTTGGAGCCCTCATTGCGGTTGCCGGCCACGAACTCCACGGGGTCTTTCATATATTTGCGCGAAATGCGGGCGATTTCGGCGGGCATTGTGGCCGAGAACATCAGCATCTTGCGATCTTCGGGCACATGCGATAGAATCTCGTCGATATCATCGAGAAATCCCATGTTGAGCATCTCGTCGGCTTCGTCGAGAATCACGGTGTGGACATCGTCGAGTTTCACCACCTCTCGCTTAATCAGGTCAATGAGGCGTCCGGGAGTGGCCACGATCACCTGCACGCCGTTGCGGAGCGAACGGATCTGACTCTCGATGCTCGAACCGCCATAGACAGGCAGTATCTTTATACCTTCGAGATATTTGGAGAAATCGGCGAGATCTCCGGCAATCTGGAGGCAAAGCTCGCGGGTAGGAGCGATCACGAGAGCCTGCGGCACCACCCTTCCGGCATCGATGCGCTGAAGAACGGGGAGGCCGAAAGCGGCCGTCTTGCCGGTGCCGGTCTGCGCGAGACCGACCACATCACCATCCTCATGCAGAAGATGCGGGATGACCATTTCCTGAATAGGCATGGGATGCACGAATCCCATCTCCTCTATGGCGCGCAAAAGCTGATCGTTGACACCGAGCTCAGCGAAGCTTTGCAGCTCCGGTTCGTTCTCCTCCACAATCTCCTGCGCTTCGGGAAGCATAAGCGCTTCCATCATCTCTTCGGCATCGTTGATATTCGCGACACCGTTGGTATTTTCGTTTTCAGTCATATTCAAAAGTAATTTCTATCGTTATCAGGAAGCACACCGCTCCCACATGGAAAGGAATGCATGACAATCCCTTATTCTTAGAAAACGCTTCACAGCCGTTTATTCCGCAAAGTTACAAAAGATTTTTCCATTTTTAGTCTCTGTTGCCCGGCAATACTTGCTTTTATAGCCATATTTCCCTATATTTGCCCTTAGAAACAACAATAACACCGATATGAGAAAACTGATAATTCCCGCCGCAGCCGCGGCGCTGCTTTTGGGATGGTCGGAGGCCGATGCCTGCACCAACCTTATCGCCGGAAAGAAAGCCACTGCCGATGGGTCGGTGATGGTGACCTACGCGGCAGATTCCCATAATCTTTATGGAATGCTGACGCATACACCCGCAGGGCGCCATCCGGCAGGATCGATGCGCAAAGTAGTGGAATGGGACACCGGGAAACCGCTCGGAGAGATTCCGCAAGTGGCGGAGACCTATAATGTTGTGGGCAACATGAACGAGCATCAGCTCGCCATCGGCGAGTCGACCTGGGGCGGCCGGAAAGAATTGGAGGACACCACCGGCAAATCGGTGATCGACTACGGTTCGCTTATACAGATTGCCCTCGAGCGTTGCAAGACTGCCCGCGAGGCTGTGGCCACGATGGGCGACCTTGTGAACAGATACGGTTATGCTTCGAGCGGTGAATCTTTCTCGATAGCCGACAAGAATGAGGTCTGGGTAATGGAGATGATCGGCAAGGGAGCCGAAAAGGGCGCTGTATGGATTGCCGTGCGCATCCCCGACGACGCCATTTCCGGACATGCCAACGAACCACGCATCCGCAAGGTGAACATGAAGGACAAAGAGAACGTGATGTATTCGAAAGATGTGATCTCTTTTGCCCGCAAACGCGGCTACTTCAACGGCAAAGATGCCGATTTCTCTTTTGCCGACGCTTACGGGGAGCATGATCCGGCCACGCGCCGGGGTTGCGATGCCCGCGTATGGAGTTATTTCCGCCGTTTCGCTCCAGAGACCGACAAGTATTACGCATGGTGCGCCGGCAAGAGCGACGAGCCGATGCCTTTATATGTCGTTCCTGAGAAGAAAGTGAGCCTCAAGGATATGGAATGGAGCATGCGCGACCATTTCGAGGGAACGCCGTTCGAGATGACAACCGACATAGGCGCGGGCCCCAACCATGTGCCCTACCGCTGGCGCCCGATGGAATTCGAGGTAGACGGCAAGAAATATTGCAATGAGCGAGCCATCGCCACCCAGCAGACAGGCTGGAGCTTCGTAAGCCAGAGCCGCGACTGGCTGCCCGACCCCGTGGGTGGAATCCTCTGGTTCGGCACCGACGACACCAACACTTCCGTATATATGCCCTTCTATTGCGGCATGACGGAGATTCCCCGCGAGCTCGGGCATGGCGACATCAACACATTCTCGATGGATTCCAATTTCTGGATGACAAACTGGGTGGCCAATCAGGCCTACAACCGCTATGACCTGATGATTCCGGATATCCGCAAGGTGCAGAACCGTCTTGAAGACAAGTTTCGCGACAGCCGCAAGGCTCAGGACAGCAAACTGGAGGCTCTGGTGAAGGGAGGCGATACAGACGCATACCGCAAGGCTGTGAACTCGGAGGGCGCCGCCGTGGCCAAAGAGGCTACCGACAGCTATCGCGACCTGGCGCAGTATCTGCTCGTGAAATTCATGGACGGCAATATGAAAAAGACTGATGCCGACGGCAATTTCATCAAGAGCGAATACAACATGCCTGTCTATCCCTCGTTCCCGGGATATGACAAGAAGTATTACGAGAACATCGTGCGCGAGACAGGCGACCATTTCCTGATTCCCTGACGCAAGATCAACACAATAAAAAGAATCCGCGGAGAATGGAAATCGGTTCTCCGCGGATTCTTTTTATCTATTTATTAGAGGCTTAAGGCCTCGTCCCTTAAACACTGTAGAGGAAGCGCTTGATAGAGCGTTTTGGCGTTTTCTCAAATTCGTTTGGCATGAGCACTATCTTGGAGATGCGTTCATAGGGAGCCACGAGCTTGTTGAGTTCGAGACGGATATTTTCCATCGTGCTGTCCATATCGGGCAAGGAGACCTCGAAGCGGTCGAGGGCCTCGAAATCGGGGTAAACGAGCGCCACAAGCTTGCCGTCGCGTTCAACCACCAGACTCTCGGCCACGAAGGGCATGTTGTTGAGTTTGGCTTCTATCTCTTCGGGATAGATGTTCTGGCCGGAAGCCGAGAGGATCATCGTCTTTGAGCGGCCGCGCAGGAAGAGAGTGCCGTCGGACGAGCGCGTGCCCATATCGCCGGTATGAAGCCATCCCTCCTCGTCGAAAACCCTGGAGGTGGCATCGGGATTCTTGTAATATCCCTTCATCACGTTCACCCCGCGGACACATATCTCTCCGGGAACCCTTTCGGGATCTTCGGAAAGGATCTTTGTCTCCATAGTGGGGAGCGTGCGTCCCGACGAACCAGGTATAAACTCTCGCCAGGGAGTGTAGGAGATAAGCGGCCCGCATTCCGTCATGCCGTAGCCGACGGTGAAGGGGAACTTGATTTTATGCAGGAAATCCTCCACCTCATGATTGAGAGGCGCACCGCCGACAATCACCTCCTCGAACTCGCCTCCGAAAGCATCGACAAGTTTTTTGCGTATCTTCGAATATATGAATGAGTCGAGCAAAGGCACAGCCAGAGTCCAGCGCATAGTGCCTTTGGAAATCATAGGAAGGATCTGGTTCTTATAAATTTTCTCGAGGATGAGGGGAACGCATATCACAAGATTCGGACGCACTTCCGCCAGCGCCTTAAGCAGGATGCGGGGCGACGGAGTCTTGCATAGAAGAGTGACATGTGAGCCTACCGCGAGCGGAGTAAGCATGTCGAAACCACATCCGTAGGCATGGGCGAGCGGCAGGAAGGCCAAGGCGCGGGAACTGCGGAAGTGAAGCACGGTATCCATTCCGAAGCAGACATTCCCGGCAAGATTTTCGCCGGTGAGCATCACGCCTTTGGAGAAACCGGTGGTTCCGGAGGTATAGTTGATTTCAGCAACCTCGGAGTTGTCACGGTCGGCATACCGGACATCGTGCGACCTATAGCCGCCGGGATAATGGCGGCGGAAACGGCGTCGCAGAAGACGCAGATTGCGCGACAACTCCTCCCCTTGTCTCTCATATTTGAGAGTCCATCCTTCGAGCGAAAGGACGCCTTTCACCTTCAGTAGTTTCTCAGGCTCTATATGCTCCCATACCTGCTCGGATATGAAAAGCATCTCAGCTTCCGAATGATTCACGATATGGGTGATATCGAGAGGATTGAATTCGGAAAGGATGGGCACGATCACCGCACCGTAAGTGATGGTGGCCATATATATGAACACCCATTCACATGAATCCTTGCCGCAGATAGCCACTTTCGCGCCTTTCTTCAGGCCTATCGACTCATAGAAAAGATGGATCATGGCGATTGTGGTGGCGAGGTCGCCGTAGGTCATTGTCTTCTTGGTGGGATAATCGGTAAGAGCCGGAAGATCCCAGTTCTCTATGAAACTCTTCTCATAGATTTTTATGAAATTCTCAATCTTGATGTTCGATTTTGGAGTCATGCTTTCCTGTTTTGGCTGTATATATATACTCTCCACTCCCCTTTCCTACCTAATATTTACCCTTCGAGGGCGAGCCGATAGATCTCCCGGCAGTCGTCCATCGACAGGGGCACGTATGAGCCGAGAGTATCGCCCATGTTGCGATGGAGCGACTTCACCATCATCTCGATATCGGGTTCCTTGCCCACAAGTTCGCGGAGATTGGTGGTCAGGCCGAGGTCGTGATAGAAATTCTTGAGTTCGCTGATGCCCTCATCGATAATCTCTTCAGTCTCCTTGCCTGCGGGATCCACCGACATCACATTGATGGCGAAGCGCCAGAGTTTGTCGGGGTTGCGGTGGGCGCAGAAAGTCATCCATGCCGGAATCATCACGGCCAGGCCGGCGCCGTGGGCTACATCGTAGAATGCCGAAATCTCATGCTCGAGCCGATGGGACGCCCAGTCCTCGACTTTGCCGACACCACATAGTCCGTTGTGGGCGAGGGTACCCGCCCACATCACATCTGCACGGGCATCATAGTTCTGCGGGTCGAGACGCAGGCTGAGAGCCTGATCCATGATATCGCGCAGTATGGCCTCGGAATAGGAATCGACGAGTTGGGTGCCCGATGTGTTGGAGAAATAGCGCTCGAAGATATGCGCCATCATATCGGTGATACCACAGGCCGTCTGAAACCAGGGAAGGGAGAAAGTCAGCTCCGGATTCATGATCGCGAAGCGTGGACGAAGCAGGAAAGGATAGCGCACGGAAATCTTCTGATGAGTTTTCTCATTTGTTATCACCGAATTGCCGCTGCCTTCGCTGCCGGCTGCCGGGATCGTGAGCACGACTCCCACCGGAAGTGCGGCCGAGGGCGCGGATGTGCCATTATAGAAATTCCAGAAATCCTCGGTAGTCACGGCGCCGAGGGCTATTCCCTTGGCGGCGTCGATAGGACTGCCTCCGCCAACTGCGAGCAGAAAGTCGACGCCTTCCGCCACGGCTCTGGCTATGCCTGCATATACGCTCGAAGCCACGGGATTCGGAGAGATACCTCCGAACTCGCAGTATTCGATTCCTTCGGCGGCAAGGGAATTCTCGATCTCACCGAGCAGCCCACTCTCGCGGATACGCTCGCTGCCGTAGACTATCATCACTTTGGAGGCGCCATAACGTCGCAAGGCTTTGCCGGTGTCTTTCTGAACACCTCTTCCGAAAATAAACTCTGTAGGGGAATAAAATGTGAAATTATCCATGATTACGATATTTTTCTTAAATTCGGTGGAATTGCCCCAAACCGTATGGTTCTAAGAGTGTGTTTAAATTCGTAATAAATTTAAACAGTTTCTAACAAATATAACAAAAAGAGGGCACCTAATATGATACCCTCTTTAAATTTTTTGAAATTTTCCGTGTTTAAGACCTCGTCGATATGTCGGTTCATTCAGCCTCGAAAGCGGCCGAGACATCGGCTGCTATCTTTTTCATTCTTTCGGGATCGGGGTCGGAAATCTTATGTTTGAAATCCATGTCGCCCTCATTCTGCAACGGCACGAGGTGGATATGGGCATGGGGCACCTCCAGACCGAGCACCGTTACGCCTACCTTGCGGCAGGGAATGGCCTTGCGGATTGCCTTTGCCACTTTCTTGGCGAAGATGGCCATGGCGGCGAGTTCCTCGTCGTCGATATCGAAGATATAATCGGTCTCGCGCTTGGGCACAACCAGAGTATGGCCCCAGTTCACGGGATTGATGTCGAGGAATGCGAAGAAGCGGTCGTCTTCCGCAATCTTATAGCAGGGGATTTCTCCGGCTATTATTCTTGAAAAAATCGTCATATTAGATTTCTATCTTGATGATTTCAAAATCTATGAGTCCGGCGGGAGCCTTGACCTGCACGTGGTCGCCGACCTTATGGCCGAGCAGGGCCTGGGCGATGGGGGTGTTGGAGGCTATCTTGAATTCACGCAGATTGGCCTCGCTTTCCGTGACGATGGTATAACACATCGTCATTCCTTTGTTGTTGCGGATTGTGACTTTGTTCAGAATCTGCACCTCGTCGGTGTTGAGCTTGCTGTCGTCGATTATGCGGGCGCCGGCAATCAGCTCCTTGAGTTTCGAGATCTTCATCTCGAGCATTCCCTGAGCCTCTTTGGCGGCATCGTATTCAGCATTCTCGGAGAGGTCACCTTTATCGCGGGCCTCGGCGATGGCCTGTTTCACGGCGGGGCGTTGCGCCTCGAGGGCTGCCAGCTCCTCCATCTTGCGGTTGTAACCCTCCTGTGTAAGGTAAGTTGCCATAATATTGAAATGAGTAATAGGTGTGTATGTCTTTGTTTGAAAATGTTTGAAATTCCTTGGATTCGCAATAAAAAAAAGAAGAATCCTTTTTCTCGATTCGGCACCGCTTACTTGCGCGGCCCGGAAAAAAAAGACCCTTACTGACGGAAATCCGCCGTTATATGTAATCCTATCGGGATTCTGGTGCAAAGTTAACCATTTTCGAATGATATAACAAATAAATTCCCGTTTTTATCAATTTTATTTCATCAGCCATGTTTTTTTATTAACTTTGAAGCAGGAATAAAAGCTATTTCAGCATTTGAGACATGACGATTAACGAGACACAAGACGAAATAATCGAGGAATTCGAGGGTCTGACCGACTGGATGGACCGCTATGCATATATAATAGAGCTCGGCAACACGTTGCCGGAATTCCCGGAGGAGTTGAAAACACAGGAAAACCTTATCGAAGGATGCCAGAGCCGGGTATGGATAGCCGCCGAACGAGAGGAGGGCGGAAAGATTCATTTCCGGGCAGATTCCGACGCTCTGATCGTTAAGGGAATCGTGGCCCTGCTGATGAGGGTGCTTTCCGACCGCACGCCGGATGAGATCCTGGGCGCGGACCTCTACTTCATAGAGCGCATCGGATTGCGCGAGCATCTCTCTCCTACCCGCAGCAACGGGCTCGTGGCGATGGTGAAGCAGGTTGAAAACTATGCCCGCGCCTTCAAGCTCCTCGACACCAAAGGATAAACGCCGAACAGGCCAAAGCACGAACAAACAAACCTAACATATTCCATTATGCTACTTTCAATTTCGCAATTCTGGCAGGAACATTCGGCATTGGCCATCCTGCTGTGCATTCTGGTGCTTGTGATACCTCTGCTGGTATTCTATTGCATCAAGGCGCACCGTGACCATCCCAAGGGACTGATACCGGCGGCAATCGCCAACATGGGCGAGCGCTTCGGTTATTACATCATGAACGCAGTGCTTCTGCTGTTCCTCTGTTCCAAATTCGGTATCAGCGACGATGCCGCCGGCTGGATCTATGCCGTGTTCTATTTCCTGATTTACGTCCTCAGTCTTCCGGGCGGCATGATCGCCGACCGCACGCAGAAGTATAAAGGCACCATCATCAGCGGTCTGCTGGCCATGGCCATAGGTTATGCGCTTCTTTCGATACCGGTGTTCTCCGACGGACCCGCCGGAGGCGTTTCCTGGGTACTGGTGTTCACCTGCTTCGCTCTCTTTGTGATTGCATTCGGCAACGGTCTGTTCAAAGGAAACCTGCAGGCTATCGTCGGCCAGCTCTACGATAACTTCGAGACAGAAGCCGCCAAGAAAGGGCCCAAGGAACTCGAGATAGCCAAGAGCCGCCGCGATTCCGGTTTCCAGATCTTCTATGTGTTCATCAATATCGGCGGCGTCATCGCTCCCTTCATCGCTCCGCTTCTCCGCGAGTTCTGGCTCAAAGCGCACAACTTAGCTTATAATGCCGACCTCCCGCGCCTCTGCCATAAACTGCTCAACGATGCGAACAGCATGACGCCCGGCGACCATGCCAACCTTGCGGAACTTGCCGGCAAGGTAGGTTTCGAGGGCGCCGTCGACAGCGGCTTCTGCTCGCAGTATCTTGAGATCTTCAACACGGGCGTCCACTTCTCCTTCATCGCGTCGGTAGTGGCCATGCTCATCTCGCTGGCAGTGTTCGCATGGGTGATGAAGCGTCTCCCCAACCCCGTGAAGAAAGCGAAGAGCGACTCCTCAGCCGTATCCAAAGCTGAGGCTCAGCATGACGCCAAGGAGATCAAACAGCGTATGTTCGCCCTCTACGCCGTGCTTCTCGTGGTTGTATTCTTCTGGTTCTCGTTCCATCAGAACGGTCAGTCGCTTTCTGTATTCGCCCGCGACTTCGTGAAGACCGACAATGTGGCTCCGGAAATCTGGCAATGCATCAATCCATTCTTCGTGATTGTGCTCACGCCTATCATCATGCTTCTCTTCGGAGCGCTCGCACGCCGCAACAAAGATATCTCCACTCCCAAGAAGATTGCCTTCGGTATGGGTATCACAGCCATGGCATATATCTTCCTGATGGTGATTGCAATTGTCTATAATTATCCTTCTGGCGAGGAATTCAAGGGATTGGCCGAAGCTGTCAAAGAATCAATGAAGGCCGGTCCGGCAGTGTTGATACTCACCTATTTCTTCCTGACGGTTGCCGAGCTTTTCATTTCCCCGCTCGGACTGTCGTTCGTCTCGAAGATCGCTCCCAAGCATCTTCAGGGAATCTGCCAGGGCCTCTGGCTATCGTCGACGGCTATCGGCAACCTCTTCATCGCCTTAGGTGTGACAATGCTCAACTCCTTCCCAAATCAGTGGGAATGCTGGGCGGTATTCGCCGGCCTCTGCCTCCTCTCCATGACCGTGATGTTCTCCATGGTGAAATGGCTTGAAAGAGTAACCAAATAAACACAAATCCATATCATATACAAGAGGTTGCGCCAATTTTTTGGCGCAACCTCTTGTATATAGTGCCGGACCATAAGTTAGAATCCGTTGCAAACTTTTAGGTTTTATAGCGTAGAGGTATCAGACTTATGGCAAAATTTTTAAAGTCACCAGAATCATGAGCGGATAAAAAACAGAAACCCAAGGTTCATCAGAAGATAGGGACACTCGGAAGATTCCATTGTAGCGATAAATATAATTTCGTAATTTTACAAATCACAAAACGTTAATACAAAATAAAATGATAATAACATACACCAACATAATTTGGGGATTGATCGGTTTATCAGCAATCATCTTCATATTGTCAGATTTATTATTCAAGAATAATAAAGTTAAAAAATAGCTCAAATTATATGTTTCCCGACCGTCTTTATCCTTTTGATTTACCAGTATGAATCAACAACTGACTATAATGTAGGGGGAACTCGCTTGCTTGTCGTTCCTTCTTTAGCGGTTATCGTCGCTCTTTTCCTTCTTGTCCATAAAATCAAGAATAAATAAGCAACCTTATACTTGCGCAATTTGAATAAGTTAATGAATCGG
>URNY01000084.1 GCA_900549375.1 uncultured Bacteroidales bacterium
TCTATCTCGTATGCATGGTCGACGCCTATATCGACGCCTCGATGGCCCACTTCGACATATCCCCCAACCTCTCGCTCGACTGGAGCCCCACGCTGATAGTCGAGCCCATGACCCGCAAGCCCTCCATCGGGCTCAACTGGGCTTTTAACTTCTAACACCTACCATCATGTACCAAAGACTGCTAAACATATTCGCCGCCTGTCTGCTCTGCTCCGGAGCATTCACCGCCGGCGCCCAACAGAAAGCTGAAAACGTGCTCGATGTCAAGACAAGCATCACCGACAGCAATATCGTCTATCCTGAAAGCTTCGAAGCCGACACCCGCAAGATGCTCGAAGGATGGTACATGAAAAATTATATGGCCACCGACGACCGCTACCGCCGTCAGGGCGACACGCGAAACGACGACAAGACAATCCGCGAGCGCCTCGCCAAGCTCCCCACCGTGATCGATCTTCCCTACAACCAAATTGTGAGAAGCTATATCGACCGCTATACGAACAAGGCGCGTGAGCAGGTCACCGTGCTCCTCGGCCTCAGCCATTATTACATGCCTATCTTCGAGCAAGCCCTCGAAGAACGGGGTCTCCCCCTTGAGCTCAAATATCTGCCGGTGATCGAGTCGGGGCTCGACCCCAACGCCGTGTCGCGACACGGTGCCACCGGTCTCTGGCAATTCATGATAACCACAGCGAAGGGTCTCGGCATGGAGGTGAATTCCCTTGTCGACGAGCGCCGCGACCCTTATCTCTCCTCGCGAATGGCGGCCCGCTATCTGGCCGACCTTTACGCCACCTACAACGACTGGGGACTCGCCATCGCCGCCTATAACTGCGGACCGGGCGCCGTGAACAAAGCCATCCGCCGCGCCGGCGGAGACCCCAAATCGCATGATTTCTGGTCGATATATAATTACCTCACCCCCGAGACACGCGGGTACGTCCCGATGTTCATCGCCGCTAATTATGTTATGAACTATTATCCTCAACACAACATCAGTCCGGTGATACCCACCAAACCGCTTGTCACCGACACACTGATGATTTCCGACCGGGTGCATTTCAACCAGATTTCGAAAGTGCTCGATATTCCCGTCGACGAGCTCCGGGTGCTCAACCCGCAGTTCCGCGCCGATCTGATACCGGGTTCCGCCGAAAAGAGCTACACGCTCGTGCTTCCTTCGCAGCAGATTCACGCTTATCTCCTCAGCGAGGATGCCATAAAAGCTTACGAATCCGAGAAATATGCGCGGCGTGAAACCGCCGAGCCGGGCGAGGCTCCGCTAATGGCCGCAGCTACCGACGCAGCCTACAATGACAACACGGAGTCAGCAACAGTTTCCAATCCGGAATCCGCCGCCCCTGTGGCCGCCGCGTCCGACACCAAAGGTGTTCGCCAGATCACTCACAAGGTGAAACCGGGCGAGACTCTCGCCTCGATCGCCGAGACTTATGATGTTACGTCCGCCCAGATCAAAAGCTGGAACAGACTCCGCCGCAATGCCGTGAGAACCGGACAGATCCTACGCATCAACACAGCCGCAGCTACTGTAGGAGGCGAATCGCTGGCCGACACTTCTGTCCCCGCCGAGCAGGTTCCCGCTCCAGCTCATAAGTCTTCAAAATCTAAAAAAGCGAAAGCCGCCAAAACACCGGCGGCTTCCACCCATAAACTTCGCAGCGGCGAAAGTCTCTCGAGTCTTTCCAAGAAATATGGCGTATCCATTGCCGAGATCAAGAAGGCCAACGGCATGAAGAGCGATAACCTCCGCGCCGGCGAAACCATCAAGATTCCGGGCAAGGCCTCTTCCAAATCGAAGTCGAAATCCAAATCCAGGAAATCAAGCAAAAAACGCCGCCGTTAATGGCAGCAGCCGTCGCCGCAGCCTCCGTGATCGCCACAGCTGCCGTGGCCTTCGCCGCAACCGCCGTGATCGCTGCAGCCGCAGCATCCGCCCGATGCGGGATGAAGCTCCCCGGGAGTGGCTTCGCGCACTTCCTCCACGGTGCCCGCATAGCTCACTGTCTTGCCGGCAAAAGGATGGTTGAAATCCATCTTGACCTTGTCGCCGATTTCCAGAACTTTACCAAGCACGCGGAAACCTTCGGCCGTCATCATCGGCAGTTCGGCTCCGACGGTAACCTCCTCGGCCAATTTGCCGTCGCGCATGAATATCTCTTTCTCAAGTTCGAGCACGTTGTCCTGGTGGCGCGGTCCGAAAGCGGCCTCCGGAGGAAGCGTCACTTCAAAACGATCACCTGCCGACAGGCCGCGCAACGCCTCGATTAGGCCGGGCACAACCTCCTGCGAAACGCCATATACCATCTCGTCCGGTTCTTTGGCATCGGCCTCGAAAAGCAGTTCGCCTGTATCGGCATCCGTAAGTTTATAGGAATATTTCACAAACATTCCCGGTTCGATTTTCTCTTTCATATTATTTAAATTATTTTAGAATCTATCGGATAAATCCCGTTTAATCAGGATTAATCGCAACGAATTAAATCTCACTCCGCCGGAACCTCGTCGGGATCCGGATAATAATCAGGCACTGTCGCGGGTTCGGCCGCCGGCTCGGCCGTTGTCTCCGCATCGCCCGGTCCTTCGGGGTGCTTGAGCTCATATTGCATCTGAGGCACAATCACATTGAAGTAAAAGCCCTTGGCGGATTTGTCGCGCTTCATCTTGTTTGTCTCGTCGGGTATCACAGTGAGATAATCATACCCCGGTTCGATATACTGCGCATCGGTGGCCTCATAGCCGAGAAGTTGCACCATGTCGTATTCATGCATCGGGTAGATCACATACCATGCCTTCTCCTGACTTTCGCCCGTGCCGGTGCTCTTGATAGCCCCCAAAAGATGCTCCAGACGGTATTCCCAGATCTTGGCGCTCATATCCTTGCGCTTCTCTTTGAGCACATGCACCAAAAACGACATCTGTCGCAAATCGAAAGGATTGTCGGCCAATGCAAGCTCGGCATATTTCCGGATTGTGTCGATCTCCTCTTTCGTATGCGATTTCTTGGCCCGTAGATCATCGGTCACACCGGCATATTTCGAAATGCGGTAAGGGTCGAAATCCTCCTGAAACATATAACCGAGATAGAAATGGCGATATTCGTCGTTGGTCATGGTGGTGTCGTTGCTCACATATTTCGCGAGAAGTTTCGGGTAATAATACTTGCTTGTCGGATCGAGCGTCGACACCCTTATATCTTCAAGGTTGGGCGTCTCCACCACTATCTTCCGTTTGTTCGAGTTCTGTCCCGACACCTGCGCTATGGCGAGCACTGCCAAAAACAGCGAAACAAATATTTTAATCTTTCTATTCTTCATCTTTCCGTAATAAATATTTTTTCCGTCATGTCTTATCCCATTCTGTATATGGCGAGCGTCAGCACTAACGCCACGCCGGCCTGCATCACCGTAATGGCCGCCGGAAAACCTTTGGCGAGCAGATAGCGGAAGAAATTTCCCGACCCCGGAGCCACCGGAGTACCCTCGGGAGTGCGCGTATACAGGAGGAAGCCTAAGAAAATGCCTACCACTATTCCTATTATCATCACCGAATAAAGCATTCCCAGACCTTTCACAAAGGAGAATCCGAGCAGACCCAAGGCAAGACCGGCAATAGATCCGACAAGAATATAGGCCGTGCCACGTGTCTGGCGCCTCACGGCCTCCGGCTGCAGCATAATGATGAACGTCACCACAAGCGTCATGAAGAACCAGCCCGTGAGAATCGTGGCGTTGAGGGGGAGCAACGGATAGCCGTTACGGTTCGCGAGGCTCAGGAGCGCCAGAGCCGCATACGACAAGGCAGGCGACAGAATCTGACGCCCGGTCAGAAACCGGAACGAAGCGAGCCATAGCACACATGCGGCGATTATAAGGAATATATCCATCAGTAATTATTTCTTATCCAAAGGAGCCCTTACGGACGCCTATATTTTTATAACGCGTTCAAAACTCTTTTTCTTGCCGCCGGTGCAGTCAGGAGCCCGTTTTAACTCTCGTTAAACCTAATGGCCTGCGTGCCCGAATTCCGTCAGGACGGAGTTTCCGCTGGATGCTTCTTAAGTTCCGGATAGGCCACACGCGAATGATAGATGGTGGCCAACCGCTTCTTGAAGGTATCCTTCACCGTTTCGACATCGCGGAAACTTATCGGCGACTCGCGGAAGAGGCCGTCGGCCTCCTGTCCGTCGACTATCTTGTCGACAAGGTTATTGATCGACTCCGGAGAATAATCCTGGAGGCTCCTCGAGGCGGCCTCCACGGCATCTGCCATCATGAGTATGGCCGTCTCTTTCGACTGCGGGTTCGGGCCCGGATAGGTGAACCGGCTTTTGTCGACGTTGCCGTCTGGGCTCTGGTTCACAGCCGTATTATAGAAATATTTTGCCAGACTCTTGCCGTGATGCTCCGCTATAAAGCTACGGATCACCTCCGGAAGTTTGTTTTTGGATGCTATCTGCAGTCCGGACGGAACATGCGATATGATTTTCTGTGCGCTCGTCTCGGGATTCAGTCCTGAATGGGGATTGATGCCATGCTGGTTTTCAGTGAAGAAAACGGGGCTTTCGAGCTTCCCTATGTCATGATAGAGGGCACCGGTGCGCACAAGCTGCGTATCGGCCCCGATGGCTCTGGCCGCTTCCGAGGCAAGTGTGGATACCTGCATGGAGTGCTGGAATGTGCCCGGCGCCTCTTCGGCGAGCCGCCGCAGAAGAGGATTGTTTATGTCGGAAAGCTCCACGAGCGTCACTGTCGACGTGAAGCCGAATATCCTCTCGATTATAAGTATCAGGACATAGGAGAACGACAACGCCACGGAGTTGAGGGTGAAGATGCCCACCATACGCCATGAGAAACGCGATAGGTCGCCCTCCACAAGCAATTGCATTATGAAATAGACGAAGCAATAGGTCAGCAGCGTTACAAACGCCACTCGCAAAAGCTGCGACCGCTGGCTGAGCCTGTGGATCCCGAAAGTGGCCACCATGCCGACCGTCATCTCCATAAAGATGAACTGGAACTGGTAGACGGCCACCAATGCCGAGAGCATCACCGTGACTATCAGCGAGAATATGGCCGTACGGGAGTCGAAGAATATCAGTATCACCACCGGCAACGCCGCGAAGGGCACGTAATAGAGTCCGTTTGAGATATATTCAAACATCAGGATGGAGAAGACCACAAACAATGTTATGAATATCATCAGAAACGTCATCTTGCGCAAAGAATTGTAGAACCTCGACCGGTAATAATAGAGGAAAAGATATAAGCCGGCGAAGCAGACGAGGATATAGAGGCCCTGGCCGACGTAGAAGTAGGTGCGTTGCTGGTCGCGCTGGCCGTTGTTCTCGAGAATCTCCAGATAGGTGTTGAGATTGGTATAGATCTGCGGGGTCACTATCTCGCCGCGGTCTACTATCCTCTGGCCCTTCTTGATGACTCCCTGAGCACCGTTGACCGTGAGATATTCCTGATTCAGATATTTGGCGTTAGAGACGCTGTCGGCAAGCATGTTGGGAGCGAGCGAGATATTGAGGGCCCGCGCCACATCCCCTTCGATGGCTCCTTTCTGCTGCCCCGTCCCGACAGAAAAAGCCGAGTCGATATATTCGAATGCCTTGGCCGGAGAGAACATCGCCGAAGCGTCGATGGTGCGCAGAGTCGAGGCCCCGTCCTCACTCGCAAGGACACGCAGACGCGGCGGCCGCATACCTTTCACTTTGTCGTAAAGGCGCGCCTCGAGGACTCCCCGCCGGTAAGTTTCGCGCAGAAGAGCCGTAAGACGCTCCTCTTCGGCACGAGAGCATTTCCCGGCTATGCTGTTGGAAAACCGCGACATGGCCGACGACACCACGCTCTCATCGCGCGTCACAAACGGTATGAAATTCTCGTTGATGCTGTCGCGCATCACGTGAGCCGAGGCCGAGTCCCTGAGTATCGGCATATCGAAATCGGCCGTGAGCAGCGGATAGCGCCATGGCTGGTTGAGCTCATAGGTATATGATTGCCTGTCGGCCCGGGGCAGCAGCAATAATATGATGGCTGTGGCTCCCAGCAATAGGCCGAGACGGGCGAAGGTCAGATTGCTGATTCTTTTCATATTCGTTTGGCAAACTTCACTCCCTTGATTTCCTTGAGGTTGCGGCAGATATTCTCAACGGTTTCCACGTTGTCGATCTGCACCGTTATCTCGGCATGGAACACTTCCTGCCGGGCGGCGATGTTCAGACCGCGGATATTGACTCCGAGCTGCTGCGACATCAGGCTGGTGATCTCTTCGAGGATGCCGTGGCGGTCGATGCCGTCGACGCTTATTGTGGCCAAAAATCTGTCGGCGGCTCCGCCCCACGCTGTAGCCACAAGCCGCGACCCGTAGCTGCTCTTGAGCCTCATGGCGTTGGGACAACTCACTTTATGGACAACCACGTGCTCGTCGTCGTCGACGAATCCCAGCACATCATCGCCCGGGATCGGCTGGCAACAGGTATCGAGCCTGTAATTGGGCTTCTCCTCGTCGGGATGAAGTATGTAGATTTCTTTGCGGTTTATCGGTTCCCGTTTCTCTTCGGCTGTCGTCCCCTTCTTGGAAGCGAAGGGATTGCGGAGAATCTTCGACAGGAGCGACGACCGGTTCTTATTGAGTTCGCGCAATTGCTTGGATGAAAGGTTTATCTCATCGTTGGCCAGCATCAGATAAAGGTCGTCGCGCGAGGCGAGATGGTAATTGCCTAATATGCGTCCGATGTTTTCAGGCGTATCCTTAACTCCCTCTTTCTCCAGGATTTCGCCAAAGAGTTTCTTTCCGCGGTCCAGAAGATGGCGGCGGTCCTTGCGCAGAATGGCGCGAAGGCGGTTCTGCGCCTTGGCTGAATTGCAGAACTGCATCCATTCCGGCTGCGGGGTCTGACTCTCGGAGGTGATGATCTCCACCTGGTCGCCGCTGTCGAGTTTATAGGAGATCGGCACAAGTTTATGGTTTATCTTCCCCGCTATGCAGTGCGTGCCCATCTGCGAATGTATGGCGAAGGCCATGTCGAGCACGGTGGCTCCCTGCGGCAGGGTGATGAGATCCCCTTTGGGCGTGAAGACATAGATCTCGGCCGAGAAGAGATTGAGTTTTATGGTGTCGAGGAAATCTATGGCATTCGGCTCCGGATTTGCGAGAATATCCTTGATGGTGTTCATCCATTTGTCGAGCTCCGTATCGTCTTCATGAACTCCGGTCTTGTATTTCCAATGGGCGGCGTAGCCGAGTTCGGCTATCTCGTCCATCTTGCGACTGCGTATCTGCACCTCTATCCATTTGCCGTCGGGACCCATGGCCGTGAGATGAAGCGCCCGGTAGCCGTTGGCTTTAGGGATGCTTGTCCAGTCGCGGAGACGGTCGGGATGGACCTTATGTCCGTCGGTGAAGAAGGTGTAGATCTCCCAGCAGCGTATGCGCTCGAGAGAATCGTCGTCGTTCTCGAAAATCACGCGGACGGCATAGATATCGTAAATCTCTTCGAACGGCACTTTCTTGGTCTCCATCTTGTTGTAGATGGAATAGGCGCTCTTAACCCTCGCCTTTATCTCATATTTGAATCCGGCGGCGTCGAGTTTCTCGCGCGCCGGCCCTACGAATTCCTCCACTATCTCGGCGCGGTGCTGCTCGCTCTCGCTCACCTTCGCCATTATCTCGGCATATTTCTGAGGATGCTCATATTTGAAGGCGAGGTCTTCGAGCTCATCCTTTATCTTGTAGAGGCCAAGGCGATGGGCCAGCGGGGCATACACATACAGAGTCTCGCCCGCTATCTTGTATTGCTTCTCGGGACGCATGGAACCCAACGTGCGCATATTGTGGAGACGGTCGGCCATCTTGATGAGGACTACCCTGATATCGGTGCTCATCGACAAAAGGAGCTTGCGGAAATTCTCCGCCTGCAACGAGGCTTTGTCACCGAAAATACCTCCCGAAATCTTTGTGAGCCCCTCCACTATGGAGGCTATCTTGTCGCCGAAGTTGGCCGCGATGTCCTCTTTGGTGAATTCCGTGTCCTCAACAACATCATGCAGGAACGCCGCGCATATCGAGGTCGAGCCGAGACCCAATTCGGAAATCACAATCTTGGCCACCGCAATGGGATGCAGTATGTATGGTTCGCCACTGCGGCGGCGCACTCCCTTATGGGCGGCCTTGGCGAATCGGAACGCTCGCTCGATTATCTCTACCTTCTTGCGATGATTGCTCGAAAGGTAGGCCCTGAGCACATCCTGATAGGCGTCTTCTATCATCCGGTCTTCCTCTTCGGGCGACATTATCTTATATTCGGCCATAGACTCTGCGTTGTGAGTTCTGCAATGCGCGCACCGATACGCGCGCATTGCGCATAATCACAAAATTAATAAATAATTCCCGTATTCCCAAACGCAAAAATCCCCGCCCATCTCACGATGTACGGGGATTTTCCTGCGATGTTCCTTCGGGAATACCTCCGGCGCGTTGCGCCGTAAGCGATTCCTTTGCCGAAACATCGGCAGACGATAGAAATTACTAATGTATATAACCCAAAATTTAGACAATTATGTTTTCCGCAGGAAGACCCCGCTACCCTCCGGCTGCGCTCGCGCGCTTCCTTCAGGAATAAGGCCTTCCGGTATTAAGTTCAAGGCCTCATTGAAACATATCTAAGTCATGAAAAAGTGTAATTTTCCGTCGTTTGCAAGAAACTGCGTCAACAGCTTCCCGAACAGCCCGGTTATTCAGGCTGCCCTCAAGAGGACGGATTCCTCTTGTATGTGGTTTGTCTCAATTCAGTTGCGTTAAGTTAATGTCGTCTCTTACCTTTTCGTGTGTCGGGGTCTTTGCAAGCTGCCGTGTGTGTCTTATCCTTACGGCTTATGCCTTTTTATGGCATTTGTATCTCATAAACGCCTCATATGCACGCCGTATTGCATGCCTATATGTTAAAAAACGGCAAAATAAATGTTAAAAAAACGGGGTCGCAATCATCGACTGCAACCCTGTCAGATATGGTTCAGGATAAAGTTTTACTTGCGGAAGGGAGCGAATTTGAGTCCCGAGGCATTAGTGTGCAGATTGGCCATCTCGATGGCGGCAACCGCCGCTTCGGCTCCTTTGTTGCCCAACCGGCCGCCCGCGCGCTCCAGAGCCTGCTCGAGCGTGTCGACAGTCAGAACGCCGAATATCACCGGCGCTTTCCCTTTGGCATTGAGCTCGGCCACGGCTTGCGAAACTATCTGGCAGACGTAATCGAAATGCGGCGTATCGCCGCGGATCACGCAGCCTATCACTATCACCGCCTTAAGATCGGGCATCGACAACAAGGCCATGCCCGCGGCGTTGGCAAGCTCTACCGTGCCCGGTACATCGGCCACATACATCTTGTCTTCTTCCACTCCGGCTTCGCGGAGCGTGGCCAAAGCTCCGTCGCGCAAAGCATGGGTAACCTCCGGATTCCAGCGGGCAGTGAATATGGCGCATCTGAAGCCTTCGGAATCCACAATGCGCGGAACCTGCAGGCTGTCGCCGTTGGTGTTAAGTATCGTCGACATCTCTCTATTTATTCTTTTTATCTTTTTTACCCTCTATCTTCTCTTCGATGTTTTCTAACTCCTCTCTCTTTTTGGAACGGAGACGCACTTTGGCCGTTTTCTGCACTTTGTGCAGAAAGGCTTTCCAGCCGCTTTCGCTCTCCATATCCTTATCGATAATCTCTATCATGGCGAGGATATCCTCTTCGAGCTCGATGGTCTCCAGAGCTATGGCGTGCGGAAGCACTGCGTTGAGAAGACGTTTGGCGCGGGGGCGCATCGAGCGGATACGGCTCATCACCTTGGCCATCTCGATGGTCATCTGCACTTCGCGGCGTGTCACCTTTCCGGCACGTTTTTTCGAGAGCTTTATGGCCTCGGAATAGAACTTCAGGGCCGCGCGATAGTCGCCGGAGGAGGCGAGAAGCTCACCCATATGCCGCAGGGATTCAACAAGCTTGTCGGTGGCGGCCGTCACTCCGGCGTTCACCTTGTCGTAGAGAGCGCCGGCGTTTATCTGCTGCTTTACGAGCAACTCCATCGTCTTGCGGCGCGAACGCAGAATACGCGTGGAAAGTTCCATCGCAAGGATATGGTATTTCCCGAAACGGTCGGCATCCACTTTGATGAGATGCTCGAGCACACGGAACAGCACCTCAAGCTCTTTCTCGCTCTGCTTATAGTCTTTCAGCTCGAAATGGAGCTCTGAGAGGTCGAAAAGGAGAGCCACGAGCAATGCGCGGAATTCATGGTTCTCATAATCCGAAAACTCACGCAGGGCGCGAAGCCCCTCTACCGTGCGCTCGAGAGCATCAATGGTGCGGTTTTCCTCCGACAGCTCATGCGCCGTCTTGCGGCAGGCCTCCACGGCTTCCACTATCTCCCGGTCTTTACTCTTCTTGTCGATCTTCTTGCGGTCGACGGCTATTTCTATATGTGTCATTTCCGTTCTGTTTTTCGGTTGGATTTTCCGGTTATTTTTCAATTCGATGAGATTTGCCCCTCAGCGAAACTCTTTCCTTTCAATATAATGTGCGCGATTTATGCCCTAAATAGCCTCCATGGTGGCGTTTGGCATATTCTTCGGCCGTGAAACCGATCTCGGTCATCACACCGACCACGAGCACATCGCCCATCACGGTCATCATGGTGGTCGAAGTGGTCGGCGTCAGACCCAGCGGACAAACCTCGGGCGCCCCCCCGGTCCAGAGGGTCACATCTCCTTCGCGCGCGAGCACACTCTGAGAGTCTCCTGTTATAACGATTATCGGAATCTCCGGGTTCAGCACTCTCGCAAGGTCAACGAGTTCGAGTATCTCCCTGGTCTTGCCCGAATTGCTGAGCAGCAGGAGGAGATCGTCACTCTGTATCACTCCCAGATCGCCATGCTGGGCTTCCGAGGGATGCAGAAATACGGCGGGAGTGCCCGTCGAGCAGAATGTGGTGGCTATGTTCATGGCTATCTGGCCGGCCTTTCCCATACCGGAGGTGATAAGCTTACCTCCGCTGCGCGCCACATGCTCCACTATCAGATCAACAGCCTCGCCATAGGCGTCGCTCACGGGGATGGCCGTGATTGCCTGCGCCTCGCGTTCGAGTATCGAGCGCATTGTTTCCTTTATGTCTTTCTTCATCTCTTTCTTAATTAAAAAACCCCGCTCCCACTTATTCCCTCATCACTCTGACTTCTGGCTTATGATCTCCCTGTCGAGCGCCTCGCGCCAATGCTCCGGCATCGGCGCAGATTCCTGCGTGGTCGGGTCGAAGCATACCATCACCGTCTCGCATGCCGATTTCACGGCGCCTGAATCGTCGGCTATTACCTGCAACAGCTTGAAACTACGCTCCGAAACCGACGAAACCTTGCTATAGACCGCTATACGCTCTCCGAAGAATATAGGAGCGATAAAAGCGCAGTCCACATTGGCGATTACCGTCTCAACCTTATCCCAGCGGATTGGGCGTCGCAGCATCTCCGTGAAATAACGCGCCTTTCCGGTGTCGTAAAAGGCCATATATACGGTGTTGTTCACATGGCCGAGAACATCCACGTCGCTGAATCGGATCTGCAGATCGGTCTTGTGTCTGAATTCTTTGAGATCAGGTATATTGTGAGGATTCATTTTCTATTTCTATCGTTTTAATCTTTCAGGAGATAAATCCTATATCTTTTTCAGGAGATGAATCTTATCTCTTTCAAAACATCTTTGCCGAGCTTTTCGTTGATAAGCCTGCGGATAATACTGCGGCTCATCGTCAGCTCGTTGCGAAGTGCGGCCGCCGGCACCGGCACCGTCATCACCCCACAGCGCACCGTCGGACGCCCGCAACGGCCTGCCAGCCCTTCGCCGACTATCGGCCGCCACAGCTCGGCGGCGCGGCATTCATCGAGCTTCGCTGTCATGTCGCACTGCTGCACCGTAAGACGCAACACATCGCCGATGGTCTGTATATCGTTCCGTTTCATCCAGTCTATCTCCCTATATTTTATTATCCATTCTCTACATCCACCTATTTCACTTCTCTTTTTCTCTTTTTATCTTTGTTTTCTCTTTTTATCTTTGTTTTTAGTCTCTTTTCCTGTGGTGAGGCG
>URNY01000085.1 GCA_900549375.1 uncultured Bacteroidales bacterium
CGATCCCGGGAAAGAATATATCAAGAATGATCGCTATTAATTACCGTAACATTCTGAATTTAGTTACTTTTGCGTAGAAATCTAATTGTAATTCTCAATATCATGAAAAAGATAGGACTAATGTTGGCCTTATTATGGGTGATTTGTGCGCTCTCGTGGGCTTCTTCTCCGGATGCCCGTATTAAGGGGCAGTTAATAGATGCCTCTACGAATCAAGTGATTAATTATGCGGATATCTTTCTGTTTACGATGGGAAGTGAAAAACCTTTGCAACAGACTTTTCCGGACGATCAAGGACGTTTCTCGTTTACTAAGGTGGCTCCGGGTAATTATGTGGTCATGGTCCGTCTGATGGGATATGATGTGTTTACAAAGAATGATATCATCTTGGATGCCTCGTCTCCGGTGGATTTAGGTAAGTTGATGATGAGTCCTTTGGAGGTAGGTATCGCCGAAGTGGAGGTAGTGGCCGACCGCGTGCGCGCCGATGTGACCGGAAGCGTTCCCTCCTACAATCTCGATAAAGAACGTATGCGCGAGATCGGCGTGACCGACCTCACCGACGCCCTGCATCGTCTCCCCGGTCTGAATATCCGCGACTATGGCGGCGCAGGGGGCATGAAAACCGTGTCGGTAAGAGGATTCGGCGCCACGCATACCGGCGTGGTTTACGACGGGGTGACGCTCAGCGACTGTCAGAACGGGCAGATCGATCTCTCCCGCTTCTCACTCGACAATGTGGGAGACCTTTCGCTGATAGTGGGCGACAACAGCGACATATTCATTCCGGCGAAGACCGCCGCCTCGGCCGCTTCGATCGTGATCCGCACTCTCTCCCTGCCCGCTCCGGCAGATAAGCGTCTGCATCTCACAGGGCAATTGAAAGTCGGCTCTTTCGGTTATGTGAGCCCTTATCTGAGAGTCGGTAAATCATTCTCGGATCATTTCTCATTCTCGGCAACCGCAGAATACACCCACGCCAAAAACAACTATCCCTTCACTCTGAAAAACGGGAAATATGAAACCCGCGAACGGCGCGAGAACAGCATGATGAATTCAGGTCATGGCGAGCTGAGTGCGCGATGGAGTTTCTCCCCGACGTCGACACTCGACGCAAAACTCTATTATTACGACAACGACCGCCAGCTTCCGGGTCAGGTTGTGCTCTATAATCCGGTGTGCCATGAGACGCTCCGTGATCGCAATTTTTTCGGGCAGCTCGAATATGCCAACCTGTCGCTCGGCAAATTCTCTATCCGGGGAGTTGCCAAGTTCAATTGGGACGCATCGCTATATCACGATGAAGGAGGGAAATATCCCGGGGGCAGTCTCGACGAACATTATTACCAAAGGGAAATGTATCTTTCAGGCGCCGCATTGTATATGCCCGCTGATCTCTGGCAGTTCTCCTATGCCGCCGACTGGTTCTATAATAACATGAGTACCAACCAGCCTCAGCAGGTGGCACCGAGCCGGCATTCGATACTCCAGACGCTCGCAGGCAAGTTCCGCAATTCATGGCTGCTCGTCACGGCTCGTCTCCTATGGTCGATCTACGACAACGAGGTGCGTTCCGGAGAGGCGGCGGCCGATGAGAACAGACTCTCTCCATCGGTTAGCCTTTCCGTTCAGCCCGTCAGGGGACGGCTCTTCTTCCTGCGGGCCTCCTACAAAAACATCTTCCGGATGCCGACATTCAACGACTGCTATTATTATCATCTCGGGAGCACCGAACTGCGTCCTGAAATCACCGACCAGTTCAACATCGGCGTGACATGGCAGTCGCAGAGGCTTCCCTGGCGCGGCACGCTCTCGGCCACCTGCGACGTGTATTACAACAATGTGAAAGACAAGATCGTGGCAATACCTCAGAATATGTTCATCTGGAGCATGACAAACCTCGGGAAGGTGAGGGCAATCGGAGTGGACCTCGCGCTTCGCGCTTCGTTCGGTCTCGGCCGGAAGCAGGAGCTGGCTTTTGACGGCACTTACAGTTTCCAGCGCGTGCAGCCTCGCACCTCCCCGCTCGATGCCGACTATAACAAGCAGGTGGCGTACACACCGGTTCATTCCGGCGCGCTGTCGCTCACCTGGAAGAACCCCTGGGTGGATGTGGCTTTTCACGCCACCGGAGCGAGCGACCGTTATGGAACAAACGCCAATCTCCCGGTGTCGCGGATAAAAGGATACGTTGACTGCGGTGCGGCTCTTATGCGCACGTTCCGATTTCGCGGGCATTCTCTCGACCTCCGGTTCGACCTGATGAACATGTTCGACACGCAATATGAGGTGGTGGCCTCATACCCGATGCCCGGAATCAACTGGCGGGTCACGGCCGCCTTTAACTTCTGAAAACAATAAATCAATAATAAAAAACACATTACCAATGAAGAAATTACTTTTTGCCTTGATGGCCGGAATCTTCGCATTCGGTGCGGTTTCCTGCAGCGACGACGACAACAATCAGGAGCCGGTGGTGACCACCAGCGGTATCTACACAATCAACAGCGGTAACCAGAGCGCCAAAATTCCGGGTACCATAACGGCGTACGATTTCGGCAGCGGCGAAGCCACGGATCCCCTTCAGTGCGCTTTCAAAGCCAAGAACGGTATCGAATTGGGCGATACCCCCAACGATGCCATCATCAACGGCGACAGAATGTATGTTGCCGTTTCCAAGTCGAACCTCGTGTGGATTCTCAACGCCAACACTCTCGAAGTGCTCGGATCGGTCCGTCCCGAGGGTGATGTGGCCGAACCGCGCGCTCTTGCTGCCAAGGATGGCAAGGTATATGTCTCGATGTATTCGGGTCATGTTATGGTGATCGACGAGAAGACAATGAAGATCGAGAAGACCGTGAAGGTAGGTCCCAACCCCGAGGGTCTGGCGATTGCCGGCAACACTCTTTATGTGGCTAATTCCGACGGCAATAACTATCTCAACGGCAATGTGGATGGTTACATATCGGTGATCGACCTCAAGACTTTTACGGAGAAGAAGATACAGGATGCCACCAAGTATCTCAATCCGACAAAGGTAGTTTCCAACGGCACGGATGTCTTTGCGATCTGCATGGGCAACTATGGCGACATACCGGCAAAAGTGTTCAAGATCAGCAGCGCAACGCCGCAGGAGGTTTGCCACGGCACGATGATGGCAATCTCCGGCAATACCCTTTATGTGGGCAACGCACCCTACGGACTGGCCGTATCGGATTATACATATAAGAAATACAATGCATCGACAGGTGCCGAAGCAGGCGATATGATCTCGGGTGAAAAACCTGCCTATCCCTCAGCAATAACTGTTGATTCGCTCACCGGCGATATTCTCCTCCTCTCTTATCAGCTCTCGTCGGCCGGTTATGCCGAGTACAGACTTCCCTGCTATGGCCTTATCTACGGTGCCGACGGCAAATACAAGAGCCGTTTCGATTGCGGCGTAGGCGCAATAGCCGCCGTTTTCGTACACGAAGAGAAATAATCGTTCGAATGACTTAGTGGATTAAACGTTTAGATGATAAGTGAATATAGATTGGCAGAGAGGCTCGGACTTCGGTCTGTCCGCTTTCTGATTTTGATGATAACAGTGGCTTTCCTTGCGGGATGCAAGGGAAGCCACGCTTCATCTGAAAATACAGGTGAAGACAATGGCGCTCTCGAATATTCCGACCTGCTCTCGATTGCCGAGCGGCCCGGTTTCACGGAGGTGACTGTCCGCAATCCCTGGGATTCTGTGACGAATCTGCACAAATATATACTCGTGGATCGCGGAGCAAAGCTGCCCGACAATCTGCCGGAGGGCACCGTCGTCAGGGTGCCTCTGAAAAATTCCCTGATATATTCCACTGTCCATTGCGGACTGGTGGAGGAACTCGGGGCTGTGGAAGCCATCGGGGGAGTCTGCAACGCAGATTATGTGAAGAGCCGTAAGCTCAGGGAGCGAATAGATGCCGGAACAGTCGTAGACTGCGGTTCGGGCCAGACTCCGAACCTCGAACGCATCATAAAGCTGAGGCCGGATGCGATTCTGCTCTCTCCCTACGAAAACAACGACCGCTATTCAAAAGTGGGCGACCTCGGTATACCGATTATCGAATGTGCCGACTATATGGAGACTTCTGCCTTGGGACGCGCCGAATGGATGAAGTTCTACGGACTTCTTTTCGGGAAAAGCTCCGAAGCCGAAAATATGTTCGGAAAAACGGTGGGGGAGTACAACCGCATAAAGGATCTGGCGAATGCAACTGCAGAGCGTCCCTCGGTTTTGGTCGACCAACGCTACGGGCAGGTCTGGAACGTGCCCGGGGGAGAATCTACGATCGGACGGCTCATCGAGGATGCCGGCGGGGAGAACCCTTTCTCGATATATAAGAAAAGCGGAAGCGTTTCGCTCGCGCCTGAGAAAGTGCTCGCCATGGCCCACGATGCCGACATCTGGTTTGTACGCTTTAACCAGCCTGAAGAGAAATCGCTTGCGGAGCTATCCTCCGACGCGCCGGTGAACTCCCGTTTCGCCGCTTTCAAAAGCGGAAACGTCTATGGCTGCAACACACGCTATGTGGATTTCTATGAAGAGACGCCTTTCCATCCGGATCGGCTCCTGCGCGATTTCGCGATGGCTCTGCATCCGGAACTGAAAAATCCGGGCGACACATTACGCTACTACCATAAAATGAAATAACTTTGCAACAAAATAAAATAATATTATAACCGGGATGAGATTCGTGATTCTGACCGTGGCTCTGGCGGTTCTCTTTATAGCCAATATTTTCATGGGGTCTGTGAGGATTCCCATGGAGGAGGTTGCGGCCATACTTTTCTCGGATGCGGATCCCGACGGTCCGATGCGCTTCATCGTGATGGAGAGCCGTGTGCCGCAGGCTGTGACGGCGATGCTCGCCGGAGCGGCGCTGACTGTTTCGGGCCTGTTGCTGCAGACGGCTTTCCGCAATCCGCTCGCCGGGCCGTCGATTCTCGGAATCACTTCGGGGTCGAGCCTCGGCGTTGCCCTCGTGATGCTTCTGCTCGGCGGAACGGTGTCGGCCGTCGGATATACATGGGGCGGCTATGTGGCTATCCTTATAGGCGCCTTTGCAGGAAGTATCCTTATCATGGGATTGCTCATCCTTTTTTCCGTGTGGCTTAAAAGCGATCTGATGCTGCTGATCGTGGGTATCATGACCGGCTATCTCACCTCTTCGGTAATCACGCTCCTCAATTATATGGCCACGGCCGAGGGGGTACATGGATATACGATGTGGGGCATGGGTAATTTCAACGGAGTTTCGCTCGGACAGCTTCCGGTGTTCTCTCTGCTGATATTTGCGGGTCTGATAATATCAGTGCTCCTTGTGAAGCCGCTAAACGTGATTCTACTTGGCGACAACTATGCCCGCAGCCTCGGAATACGCATGAACCGCGTCCGCAATATGCTTCTGCTCGCCACAGGAGTGCTCGCTTCGGTAGTGACCGCCTTCTGCGGCCCTGTCTCCTTCATAGGTCTCGCGGTGCCTCATATCGTCAGGATGATTTTCCGCACGGCCGACCATCGCGTGATAGTGCCGGGATGCATCCTCACAGGAGCTGTTGTCGGTCTCCTCTGCAACCTCATCTGCATATTGCCCGAAGACATTGTGCTGCCGCTAAACGGAGTGACGCCGCTGATCGGCGTACCCGTGATTCTCTATGTGATTTTCAAGGAAAGGCTGTCGCGACGATGAAAGAGAGTCTTATAAGAACTGAGAAACTCACCACCGGGTATACGGCGGGAAAGGAAGTGAAAGCAATCACCTCGGGGTTGACGGCTTCATTGCCATCTGCTTCTATGACATGTCTTCTCGGTCCGAACGGGGCGGGCAAGTCTACGCTGATGCGCACACTCGCCGGATTTCAGAAACCGCTCGCCGGCTCGGTATATGCCGGAGAGCGCGAAATTTCCCGTATGTCGGGAAAGGAGAGGGCCGAAATGATAGGAGTGGTGCTCACCGACAAGCCTATGCTTGAGAATATGGATGTGGCTTCGCTCGTGGCGTTGGGCCGCACTCCGTATACCGATTTCTGGGGGCGACTTACGAAAAAAGATTATGCCGCAGTGGAGGAAGCAATGGAGCTTGTGGGTATCACCGAACTGCGGAATCGCGATGTGCGGTCGCTCAGCGACGGGGAGCGCCAGAAAGCCATGATTGCAAAAGCCCTTGCTCAGCAGACTCCGGTCATATTCCTCGACGAACCCACGGCTTTCCTCGATTTCCCGAGTAAAGTTGAGATAATGCGGCTTTTGTCGCGGCTGGCCGCGACGGCTGGCAAGACCGTGTTTGTCTCTACCCATGACCTGGACATAGCTTTCCAGACAGCTGATTTCCTCTGGCTGATCGACCGCCGGCTCGGCGTGACGCCCGGCACAGTGAAGGAACTCGCCGCAATCGGCAGGGTGGAAGCGTACTTTTCGCGTCCCGGAATCAGCTTCGACCGCGAGAACCTTACTTTCTGCATCGACAGGTGACCTTTGCTGTCGGCACACAGCAGGAGCAGGACTCCATAAAGAATCTTACTCGCCGACTCTCAAAATTAAAATTCGTGTTAAATCCAAACACTCTCTAATAATCCCGACACATCGAAGAAACATTCCTCTATTTCAATCCGACCGAGAAATAACCGCCACGCCGCCGAGAGAGCAACCGCCCCTCTCGGCGGCTTTTTGCCTAAACGCCTCAAATATCTGGCAGTAGTCGCAAATTTCATGCTGATGGCGACTGTAGTTTCAGGATTTATTTGTAACTTTACGTTTAACATCAAAGTATTGTATTCAGTAAGCAATTGAATAATGGAATCACAAAAGATAAACAGGATTAAAATTGCATTGGTTGAGAATGGCAAAACCGGGAAATGGCTTGCCGAGCAGGTCGGTAAAAATGAAGCTACTGTTTCCCGATGGTGTTCCAATAAAATGCAGCCTTCTCTTGATACGCTTGTTAGGATTTCAGAATTACTTGATATTGATGTTAAAGATTTAATCGTAAGCAATAAAGCATAGTCATGGATAGGAAAGAAATATTTAACAGAATTGAATATGTAGTGGCTTGTGTAGGAGCTTTCGCCCAGCGCTATCAGCTCTCCAACATGCAGGCATACGCATATTTGCGCCGTTTCACGGGCATAGATTTCCTTCTCGACTGCTATGCCGCCGAGCATACCCTTTCCATTGACGATGCCGTCTCAGACCTTCAGGTCATTTGCCAACGGGAAGGAGGTAAGATATGATACGTCTCTATCACGGCTCCAATCTTGCCATTGAGCAAATTGACCTCTCACGCAGCAAGCGTGGCAAGGACTTCGGGCAAGGCTTCTATCTCAACGCCAATCCAGACCAAGCTATGGAAATGGCAGTCCGGACAACTCGATTCCTCGACGAAGGGGTCGCATCTTTATCCTGCTTTGAGTTTGATGAAGACGAAGCGGAACGGAACGGGCTGCACATAAAGATTTTTCCTGATTATTCAGAGGAATGGGCGGAATTTGTGGTGATGAACCGCAAGAATAACTCCGATGTTCCGACTCATCCTTACGATATTGTAATCGGCCCGATAGCCGATGATACGGTTGGCGTTCAGATTCGCCGTTTCATAATGGGCTATCTGTCGGCATCGGCATTGGTCGAAGAACTGAAATTCAAGGGCGACCATGCTGTACAATACTTTTTCGGTACCCCTAAAGCCATACAACTCTTAAAACGCATCGAATTATGACACAAGACATACAGTTTCAAATAGAATGCCTTGCGGCAGAACTTGCCGAGATGCTCATGGCGGAATATGGCTGGGACATACACCGCGCCCTTGACGAGCTATATTCATCAGACACCTTCGCAAAGCTCAACGACCCCGAATGTGGCCTCTACTATCAGGGTGCAGTCTATATCTTCCAGTTCCTCAAATCCGAAATCGAAACCGGCAAAGTCGCATAATAATATGGCTAAGAAAACCAAATCATATTCACAGGTGCAGGCTACCGATGCTTTGGAGCAGCTCGGTAAGCGCGGCACTTCGGCTACGGAGCTCATTTATGATCTCCTGCGCATCTTCGCCGGATATGGCGACGGGCAGGTGCGCCGTACTAAGGACGGCCCCGGCAATCTTGCTAAAGACGGTGAAACAGTCCTTATCAAGAACCTTGTCGCATATCGCCCGGTTGCTGTCAATACCCTCGACGGCAACTGCTCGGCGATGTATGATATTATCAACGACATGCGCGATGATGCGAAGATTGCAAAGCACTCTCCGCGTCTCTACATCGTGAGCAATGGCATAATGGTTGTGGCATACGACCCCAAAGAAAACGACTGGTACGAAAACAGCATTGAGCTTCTGTGGAAAGACTTTGAGTTTTTCACACCGCTTGCCGGTATCGAGAAAATACAGTTCACCCAAGAAGCAGAGGCCGATGTCAAGTCAGCCGAGCTGATGGCGAAGCTCTTTGATGATATTCGCCGCTACAACGACATCCGCGACCCGCAGACCGTTCATGCGCTCAACGTGTTTATGTCGCGTCTGCTTTTCTGTTTCTTTGCCGAAGACACAGGACTTTTCCCCGAAGACAACCTGTTTACCAACACGCTCCGCACTCACACCAAAGAGGACGGCTCCGACCTCGCCGAGTTTATTGATCGTGCTTTCCTTGCCATGTCGACCAACGATCCCGCAGTGCTTTCTACTTTGCCGAAGCTCTACGAGGTATTCCCTTATGTCAATGGCGGACTGTTCCGCGACCGTTATCCAATACCGGTGCTTTCGCGCCGTGCCCGCACGTTGATTATCAACTGCGGAGAATACAACTGGCGCGAAATCAACCCCGACATCTTCGGCTCGATGATTCAGTCGGTCGTAACGCCGGAACATCGCGCAGGTCTCGGTATGCACTACACATCGGTACCGAACATCGAAAAGGTTATACGTCCACTTTTCCTCGACGTTCTCGAAGAAGAATTTGAAGCCGCTTGTGCTGAGGCTCGCGAAAAGATGGCAAAGAAAGTCAATCACGACCGTGCTTCGCAACGGCTGCGCAATCTACTCGACCGTCTGTCAAATATCAAATTCTTCGACCCTGCTTGCGGTAGCGGCAACTTTCTAATCATCACCTATAAACGACTGCGTGAGCTTGAAATCCGCATTTGGAAAGCGATGCGCGAAATTACGGGCATGGCAATACTGCCATTTCCCAACATCACGCTCACGCAGTTCTACGGCATCGAACTCGATGAATACGCCGCGGAGACTGCCACACTTTCCATGTGGCTCGCCGAGCATCAGATGAACGTCAAGTTTCAGGAAGAACTCTTTGTCCTCCCCGAAACTTTGCCATTGAAACCATCCGGCCACATAGTCTGCGGCAACGCCTGCCGCCTCGATTGGAATACCGTCTGCCCCCACACTAACGACGATGAAGTCTATATCATGGGGAATCCGCCATATCTCGGCAGTAAGTTGCAAGATGAATCGCAGAAAGAGGATATGAAGATTGCACTTGCCGATGTCAAAGACAAAAAAGGTGTTGATTATATCGCCGCGTGGTTTTGGAAAGGTGCTCAATATATTCACAATTCCAAAGCTAAGTACGCCTTTGTAACGACCAATTCGATAAGCCAAGGCGAACAGGTTGCAATGTTATGGAAGCCGATATTTGACCTTGGCCTTGAAATATTCTTTGCCCGTACCTCTTTCAAATGGAGCAATAATGCGAAATATAATGCAGCTGTAACTGTTGCCATTATTGGTGTTGAAAATAAATCTTCGACAAAGAAGCGTCTATTCTATGAGAGAGAAAATTTAACTTTTTCAGTAGATAGAATCAATCCTTACTTGGCCGCATCTGACAATGTTATAGTTGTTAAAACTTACACAGTTCCCAAAGGATTGCCAAAGGCTGAATTTGGGTGTATGCCTTATGACAATGGTCATCTATTGATGAGTGAATCTGAAAGGGACACAATGCTTGATAATTATCCCAAATCAACTGCATTTATCAAACAGATTATGGGGTCTCAGGAATTTTTGAATGATATTCATAGATATTGCCTTTGGATTGATGATGACAAAAGGGAAATTGCTGAAACTATTAGGCCTATCAAAGAGCGAATTGCCGCAACCGAAAATTTCCGACTCAATGAAAGCAAGGATGGTGCTTCATTGGCAGACCGACCACACCAGTTCCGTGAACACTATATAATTAACGAAAACAGCAAAGATAAAATTTTAATACCATCTGTTTCATCAGAACGCAGAGAATACATTCCTATTGGCTTCGTTGATAAGAATATTATTATTTCCAATCTCGCATTTGCCATATACGATGCCGAGAAATGGCTATTTGCATTGCTAACATCCAAAATGCACAATCTTTGGGTGAGAACTGTTGGTGGACGCTTGAAAACCGATTATCGTTATTCTGCAACTCTTTGCTATAACACCTTTCCATTTCCGAAGTTGACAAAAGCCGAGAAAGAGGAACTGGAGCGTCTTGCGCAGAATATTCTCAATATCCGTGACGAAAACTTCGACATGACGCTTGGCGAAATGTATAATCCGGAAACCATGCCGGAGGCGTTGCGCGAAGCCCACCATCAACTCGATCTCGTAGTGGAACGCATCTACCGTCCCCAACCTTTTATCTCCGATGAAGAACGTCTCGAACACCTCTTCAAACTATACGCCAAAATGACCAAGAAATGATATCGAAGAAAGAATTACAACGGTTGTTGAACGATTTAGAGAGCGACAGAGTAGAGCGGACCATATCCACTGACAAGATGGATAAATTCGGTGAGGCCATCTGCTCTTTCTCCAATGATTTGCCCGACCATCAACGGCCGGGATACCTTATCCTTGGTGCCGATGACAAGACCGGTCATGTCGTCCCGATCAAGATTACAGATTCGTTGCTTAAGAATGTGGCATCGATTCGTACAGAGGGAAATATCCAGCCTCAGCCGTCAATGACAGTTGAGAAAGTGGACTTGGACGAAGGGTCTGTAGTGGTTGTTGAAGTGCAGCCCGCACATTTCCCTCCTGTAAAATATAAGGGAAAGATATGTGTAAGAGTCGGACCACGACGCGGTGTCGCCAATGAAGATGATGAGCGTAAATTGTATGAAAAGCGTGCATCTCATGTTATGACTTTTGATGCGATGCCATGTATGGGCAGTACGATTGACGATCTTGATATCAGGCTATTCAGGCAAATATATCTTCCCAAGGCCTATCCTGAGGATGTGCTTGAGAATGACAAGCGGGATGTGAAATATCAGCTTCAGTCATTGGGTTTCTATGATATGAAGCATAATTGCCCGACTTATGCCGGCATACTGATGTTTGGCAATCAGGTAGAGCGTAGATTACCGGGGGCTTATGTCCAGTATGTGCGTTTTGCCGGCAGTGGCCGAGGAGCAGATATTGCCAGCGATTACAAATTCGCCGGTAATCTAATGGTGGTGCTGAATCAGCTTGATACTTTTGTGTCGACTACTATTGCTAAGAGGCGCCCAGTCCCGGTAAGTGCGTTGAGAGAGGAAAACGTTATTGATTATCCTGCATGGGCTATTCGTGAATTGCTGATGAATGCGGTATGCCACCGCGACTATGAGGGTAACGGCCCTATTCAATTTTATCAGTATGATGACCGGATAGAGATACTGAATCCCGGTGGACTATACGGCAAAGCTAATCCACGCAATTTTCCGTGGGTGAATGATTATCGTAACGGAGTTATTGCCGAGGCGATGAAGGTGATTGGTTTTGTCAATCGATTCAGTCGTGGAGTGCAACGCGTGCAGGAAGAATTAAAGACCAATGGCAATGATGAGGCTGTTTTTGACCTCGATCTTGAAACCGCCTTTCTTGTAAAGGTAAACGTGTCCAAGAAATCTTTTGTATCAAGCAGTGGAGCAAAAGATGGAGCAAAGGATGGAGCAAAGGATGGAGCAAAGGATGGAGCAAAGGATGGAGCAAAGGATGGAG
>URNY01000086.1 GCA_900549375.1 uncultured Bacteroidales bacterium
GAACTCTGTGCCTGTAACATGCACGCCTACGAAATCCTGAGGCATCTCAAACTCTGCAGTCTTCCAGCGACGCAGGTCGTCGAGACGGAAGCCTTCGCCATAGAACTCTACACTGCGTTCGCGACGGATCTCCGTGCGCATGTCCAGACCGTTGGCGGCCACGAAGGCATTGGTGAGCTTGGGCATGTTGGGATTCACGCGGCGGCGTACGAGGTTCAGAGAAATCTCGAGATCTTCGTCGGAGATGGCCTCGTCGCGTTCGAACACAGCCTCGGCATATGCGAGAAGCACCTCTGCATAGCGGATAAGCGGAAGATCGTAGGTTTCCTGGCCTGTTCTCACCTGACGCTCGCAAGCCCATTTCTGACCGAAGTAGCCTGTTCCGCTGCCGGGAGCGAAGTTGTTGAGATATTTGCGGGCATCATCGCCGGATGTGTAGTCGCGGCCGCCGTTGGGATCGTCACCTTTCCAGAATGAATCGCCGGGGCGACACAGAGCGTTCGACATGCGGTTGTCGCGGTTCTGCCATTCGGAAGCCATTGTGTCATAGCCTTTGAAGAGTGGCGAGACATTGATGGGCAGACCGTCGGAGCAGAGGTAGAGGTCGGCTATCTTGTGGGAGACGAGTTGGGCGTTGGCCAGACATTCGGTAGTGATATTGAAACCGATAGTCACATCGTCGTTATAGCGGCGGCTCCAGATGAATTCCTGATTTCCGCTCTTGGTGATTCCGGCAGGATTACTCTTCACATCCTCGAGGATGAAGAGATACTTATAGGCGTTCGTTCCGAGTTCAGCCGGTTTGAAGAGCGAGAACTGCTTGGAATCAATCACTGCCTTGGCAGCCTTTGCGGCCTGGTCGAGAAGGGCTTTGGCACGCTCGCCGTTGCCGCGTGATTTCTGCCATGTGCCTTCGAAGAGGGCTACGCGGGCCTTGAAGGCGGATGCTGTCTCCGTTCCGACATAACCTGCCTCGACATCTTTCACCGAGGGAAGAAGCTCAGCAGCTTTGTCAAGGTCGGCGAGAATCAGGTCGGCCACTTCTCCGCGAGGATTGCGCTTTGCATAAAGCTCGGGGCTCGTCACGTCGAGAGTAGAGGTCACGATGATGGCGTCGCCATAGAGACGCAGAAGCGTGTAATAGGAATATGCGCGGAAGAAATACGCCTCTCCGAGGGGTTTGGCGATATCGGTCTGGTTGCCGAAACCGGCTGCCTTCTCAATCAGAAGGTTGCAGCGGCGGATATGATCGTATGAACCGGTGTAGTTGCCGTCGGAGTTAGGCACGGTGTTCGTACCGTTCGAGATAGTGTTCATGGCTCCCTTGTCAACCATGAAGTCGCTGTTCTTGTCGTTGTCCTTGGCAATGGATTGCATGCTGGGAGTCCAGCTGTAGAACATGTTTGCGAACGACTGGAAATCCTTTGCGGTCTTCCAGAGATTCGGGTCGGCCATCTGCGCCTGCGGCTCGAGGTCGAGACAGGAAGTCAGCGAAAGAGCGAGGGCCACGGCCGATAGTGTCTTTATTATCTTGTTCATTGCTGTGAATTCGTTTTAAGGTTAGAAAGAGAGGTGAACGCCGAACGTTACGTTGCGGAGGAAAGGATAGCGGTTGGAGTTTGTCACGTTGCGTGATGCCTCGGGATCCCAGCCATCCTTGATGTTGGACGTCTCCCAGAGATCGGTTCCGGTCACATAGAATCTCACTTGCGAAAGCACCTTCTGTTTTGCCAGAAGAGCCTGAGGCAATGAATAGCCGACCGTTATGTTTTTCAGACGCAGATAGCTGCCGTCTTCCACCGACCATGACGAGCACTGGTAGTTATAGTTGTTGATATCGGATTCATGCGTCAGAGGGGTGTAGTATCCGGAAGGATTCTCCGGGCTCCAGACGTTGCCTATGAACTGGTTGGAGAAGTTGCCGTACCATGTGCGGCAGGGGATTCTCCATGCATCGGCGGAGTTGCCCTGCTGACGCCATACGGTGCGGCGTCCTGCGCCCTGGAACACCACGTCGATGTCAAAGCCGTTCCAGCTTGCGCCGAAGTTGAACGAATACTGGATCTTCGGGTCGTCGGTGCCGAGATATACATAGTCGTTGGCATCGAGCTTGCCGTCTTTGTTCACATCCTCGAACATGTTGGATCCTACGCGGATCTTGGAAATGTTGCCAACAGTGGTAGTGGCCGCATATCTGTTCTGATATTTCTCGAGCATCTCTTCATTCTCGATCTTGCCGCAGTAGCGCAGACCCCACACGGAGTTCAGCGGGTATCCCTCGCGGTCGCTGCGAACGCCCGACTGGATCGCGCCCGATCCGCCGTTGTCAACAAGTTTGTTGTCGGCATAGGTGAATGTTCCGCCCACATGATAGTCCACTTTGCCGATGCGGTCGCGCCATGTCAGGTTGGCATCATAACCCCAGGCCTTGAATTTACCCTTGTTGGCTGTCGGAGCCTTGTCGCCGAGCACACCGGGATAAATCACGTCGATAAGCATGTTGTTCACCTTCTTCCAGTATGCCTCGAACGTTCCGGACAGGCGTCCCTGGAGGAATCCGAAGTCGAGAGCCACGTTGTAGTTGTGGACGCGCTCCCATGTTCTGTCGAGGCTGACGAGCTTGCCGTTGGTGTCGATCCAGGAGATCTTGCCGTTGCCGATGATGATGTTCTGGTTAGGCTTGAAGTTGTAGAGCCCTACACCGGAGTATGTGTCGATACCGCTCTGGTTACCCACATTACCGTAGGATGCGCGGAGTTTCAGTTCGCTTAGCCAGTCGCGAGTGCCCTCCATGAAGGATTCCTCTGCTATGCGCCATCCTGCCGAAACACCCCAGAAGAATGCCCAGCGGTTCTCGGCCTGGAATTTGGAGCTTCCGTCATAACGTGCCTGGGCCTCGAGAAGATATTTGGAGCGGAAGTCATAATTCACACGTCCGTAGTAGGAAAGAAGCGATTCCTGCCATTTGTTGGCCTTGATGTTGTGAAGTCCCTGTCCGTTGATGATCTCGAGAGATGCGTTGATGTCCTCGGCTGTGTTGGTGTTCGACTCATAATCTGTATATGAATACTGCACACCGAGCATGGCCTTGAAGTTATGGTCCTGGCCGAAGGTCTTCATATAGTCGAGATATGCCTGCACTGTGAAGAGTTCGCGGCGGTCCCACCATTTTTCATAAGAGGTTTTTTCCTCTGTGGGGTCGGTGAACCATACCTTGTTGCCGGCATAGTTGTAATAATCCACTGCGAGCGATTTCTTGTCGCGGGTGTTGCCGCGGTAGTTGTAGCCGAAAGTGGCGTTGAGACTAAGGCCGTTGATGATGTCATAGCGGAAAGCCTCGCTCACATTCACGGAAACCGCCTTGTATTTGTTGTCGCCGCCGAGCTCGGCCTCCCAGTTGGGCGCTTTCCAGTTTCCGCCCCATCCGTAAGGTTTGCCGTCGATTGTCGAGGAGGGGAAGCCCGGCTGCGCCGTGTTGGAGGTCAGACAGGAACCGATACGCGTCGGAGCCACCTGATCCTGACGGTTCAGCGCAATCGAGGAGGTAAGCTGGAATTTCTCGTGGAATTTGAATGTGTTGTTCAGACGGATGTTGAAACGGTTGTTGTGGTTGTTGCCCCATTTCAGGTTGGAATCGTCGTACATATAAGCGGCCGATACGCGATAGGTGCTCTTATCGTTGCCTCCCGAAACGGCGAGGTCATGGCTCGTCGACCAGGATATCGTTCCAGTCTGTGTCGAAGAAGGTAAGGTCGGCTGTATCGCCGAACATGTTGATCGGGTTCTTCACGTGGTCGAAGTCCAGATACTGGTCTTTATATTCGATCATCATCTGGCACCAGCGTATACGGTCGTAAGTATCGTCGTAGCCGTCGTTGCGATAAGCCTCGATCTGAGCGTTGGCCCAGTCCACAAGCCCTGTCGGACTGGGCTGGTTGCCGATGAATTTGCCCGTGAACGAGCCGTTGTAGTCCACGCGCACGCGGTCGGCCGAGCCTTTCTTGGTGGTGATGAGCACAACGCCGCCGGCTGCCTTCGATCCGTAGATGGAGGCCGCGGCATCCTTCAGAATATTCATGGATTCGATATCCGAGGGGTTGAGCTGGTTCAGGGCTCCGACACCCTCATATTCCACACCGTCGATGATGACCAGAGGACTTGTGGAGTTTTTCGAAACGGAACCGCGGATCTGCATGTTCCATCCCTCCTCACCGGGAGCGGAATTGGAACGGGTCACGATCACACCCGGAACCTGACCTTGCATTGCCTGCACGGGGCTCGAAAGGGTTCCCTTGTCCTCGAGCTGCTGGCTTCCGACAACGGTGACGGCGCCGGTCATCGTGGCTTTTTTCTGCGTACCGTAGCCGACAACCACAACTTCATCGAGCACGGAGCTGTCTTCTGCCAGCACGATCTTTAATTCGGTCTGGCCTTTGACGGGCACCTTCACCGTCTTATATCCGATATAGGACACCTGGATTTCCTTGGCGTTGCCCAACTTCACGGTGAAGTTACCGTCGAGGTCGGTGGATGCGCCGAAACTTGTTCCGGGAACAAGGATTGTGGCGCCTATCAACGGTTCGCCCGTCGTGTCCACCACCGTTCCGCGAATTGTACGCTGCTCCGTAGTCTGGGCCTGGGGCGCGGGGGAAGTGCCGGCTTTCGCCATTGCACCGCCGCCTGCCATTATGGCCAGCGCAACGAGCAAAGCCTGCGCTCTGCAGGCATCTCGGTTAAATCTGCGTTTCATATAAATTAGGTTAGAATAGATTTTAAGTAGCTTTCTTTCCATTAACTCTCGATTCGCACTGTTATGCGTCAGCAACATGCGCGGATATGGCTGCGCATCTCTTTATAGCCGAGCTGGAGATGATTCTCCACCGTGCGGCGCGAGATGTTGAGATTGTCGGCGATCTCCTGTGCGCTCTCGCCGAAGAAGCGGCGCCGCTCATATATCAGACGGCGTTTGCGTGCCATCCGGGCCAGACATTTGCGCTCTTCAAGCGCCAGTTCATTGCCGATCACTGTCTCTTCCGTGAGGTTGCCCGACACGGGCTGCATTTCCATCAGATAGCGGTCGGCCTCACTGCGCACGTAATGACGACGCCAATAATCATTGACGAGGTTCGACGATATCTTATATATAAGATTGCGGATGGAGGCCCATAAAAGCTCGCTGTCGTAGCAGAGCAGTTTCACAAATACATCCTGCGTGAGGTCTTCGGCATCGTTGCCGACCCCTACTTTGTATTCCATGAAACGAAGCACGTCGGAATAGTATTCGGCGTAGGCTCTCGAGATAATTGAGTTTGAGTCCTTCATTTTGTTTCTAAGGCTTGTCGGCATTCCGGAAGCGTTTCCGATCTGTTTCCGAAGCGGCCGCGTTGTTAGGTCGATGCAAAATTATGCAACGATTCTGCCCATTCAAAATTTTAGAACCCGCTTTTCATCTCATTCATTTTGTTGATATATCAATTTTGTCAACTTATTGGAGATTAGTAATATAATTATTTGAGACTCCCGTTTCACACAATTATTTGAGACTCCCGGATTTTTTATCATTTCTTAATCAGCCACTAAATATTTCGAAGAATAATGTTGTGCAACATATTTCCGAAAAGCATGCTCTCGTTGCGTTATCAATGATTTTTCATGAAGTCCGAGTCCCTGTTCCGAAACAAAAACCGGGCGAAATCCTCGGATTCCGCCCGGTCTCTTATCGTTAAGATGACTATTTAAAATTCAGGAGAGCGCTCAAAGAGGGCTTCGCGCCCCCGGAGTTCGACATCTCTTTATAGTGAAACGCCGAAACTCCGCATAAAGTTCAATAAGCATCCGTCGGTTGCTGTTCATGCAACCGCATCAACGCGTATCATTGCCTTAAGGCATCGTTCCTTATCTGTTGGCGCGTTTGCGCTCGTTTTCGTCGAGTATGATCTTGCGCAGACGGATATGATTCGGCGTCACCTCCACATATTCATCCTCCTTGATATATTCCAGCGCCTCTTCGAGCGAGAAGACCACCGGAGGCACGATTCTCGCTTTGTCGTCGGCCCCCGAAGCACGCATATTCGTAAGCTTCTTCGATTTGGTGACGTTCACCACGATATCGTTGTCTTTGGCGTTCTCCCCTACTACCTGTCCGGCGTAAACCTCCTCCTGAGGGAAGATAAAGAACCGGCCGCGGTCCTGAAGCTTGTCGATGGCATATGCATAGGCCGTTCCGGCCTCCATTGCTATCAGCGAACCGTTGGTGCGGCGTTCGATATCTCCCTTCCAGGGCTGATACTCGAGGAAGCGGTGGGCCATGATGGCTTCTCCGGCAGTAGCGGTCAGCACATTGTTGCGCAAGCCGATGATGCCGCGCGAAGGGATATGGAACTCAATATCTATGCGGTCGTTGCGGGTTTCCATCGACACGATGTCACCCTTGCGGCGCGTCACGAGATCGATCACCTTCGACGAATACTCCTCCGGCACATTTATCGAAAGAGCCTCGACCGGCTCGCATTTAACTCCGTCGATCTCTTTTACGATCACCTGCGGCTGGCCTACCTGCAGTTCATAGCCTTCGCGGCGCATCGTCTCTATGAGAATGGAGAGATGGAGCACGCCGCGACCGAAAACAGTCCATTTATCTTCCGTGGCACCTTTCTCGACCCTCAGCGCAAGGTTGCGGTCAAGCTCGCGTTCCAGACGGTCGCTGATATGACGGGAAGTCACATATTTTCCGTCTTTACCGAAGAATGGGGAATCGTTGATGGTGAAGGTCATCGACATTGTCGGCTCATCGATGGCAATTCGCGGCAACGGTTCGGGGTTATCGTAAAGAGTAAGCGTGTCGCCGATCTCAAAATTCTCAAGACCGACAATCGCGCATATATCGCCGCTCGAAACCTCCGTAACTTTTTTGCGACCCATACCTTCGAAAGTGTGAAGTTCTTTCACGCGTTGGCGGGTCACTGTTCCGTCTTTCTTGCAGAGGCCGAGTTCCATTCCCTCGCGGATCGTGCCGCGATGCACGCGGCCCACGGCGATACGGCCCACATAGCTGCTGAAGTCGAGACTCGTGATGAGCATCTGCGGATCTCCTTCGATCTGTTTCGGCGCGGGAATATATTTTATAATGGCGTCGAGCACAGCCGTGATATCCTGCGTAGGCTTGCGCCAGTCGGTCGACATCCAGTTCTGCTTGGCAGATCCATAGACTGTAGGAAAATCGAGCTGCTCTTCGCTTGCATCGAGGTTGAACATCAGGTCGAACACCATCTCGTTCACTTCATCGGGACGGCAGTTTGGCTTATCGACCTTATTGATCACCACCACAGGTTTGAGGCCCATCTGAATGGCCTTCTGGAGCACAAAACGGGTCTGAGGCATCGGACCTTCGAAAGCGTCGACAAGAAGGAGACAGCCGTCGGCCATGTTGAGCACACGCTCTACTTCGCCGCCGAAATCGGCGTGCCCCGGGGTATCGATGATGTTGATTTTGGTTCCTTTATAATTGATGGAAACGTTTTTCGACAGGATCGTTATGCCTCGCTCTCGCTCCAGATCGTTGTTGTCAAGTATCAGTTCTCCTGCGTTCTGGTTGTCGCGGAACAGATGTCCTGCCAGAAGCATTTTGTCGACCAGAGTAGTCTTTCCGTGGTCGACATGCGCGATAATCGCGATGTTCCTAATGTCCTGCATGCTGCTTTCTCGTAATTTCAAGTTGCAAAATTACAAAAAATCCTTGAAAATTTAATAAGATAATGGGACTAATGGGCCAAATGAGCCCAATGCTAAGCCCAACCCCTACTCTCAACTGGCAAGATTTATAAGTTCTATGAGTACCCTCTCTCCCATTAGTCCCATTAGCCCCATTAGCCCCATTAATTCCCATGAGGCTCATTGGCGATTGTGTCGGCGAGGATGTCGCGGTAGGGCTCAGTGTCGGCGCTTGCGCCGCGCGATTTTCGCTTCCCTCTTTTCTTGCCTGAGCTTCTTTTGCCGGATTTTCCGCGCTTCCTGCGCGATTTCCCGGCTTCGACATTCTCTCCCGAGAGCGAATCGGCTGCGGGCGTCACGGCGGCTTGTTCGGCTTCGCGCGAGCATCTCCCCGCCAGCCATAGCATGAGACCCAACAGCAGCACTCCCACCGCAAACCATATCGCTCCCCGTCTCTCCTGCCTGTTCATGATCAGAATGGGTAGCCGATTGCCAGATGGAAGGCGAAGGCCTTCTTGAAGAGGATGTTGAAATAATGGTTGGTGCCGTTGTAATAGGGCACGTGCAACCCATATCCGAGGTCACCGCGGATCACGAGCATACCGATGTCGACACGCAGGCCGACTCCCGTGCCCAAAGCGAGGTCTTTCAAAAATGTCTTCCCCTTGAGCTGACCTCCCGGGCGCAAGGGATCATTCTTCAGAAGCCATATATTGCCGCAGTCCACGAAAGCCGCTCCATGAAGCACGCTGATTATGGGGAAACGGTATTCGGCATTGAGTTCGAGCTTGAACGTACCGGTCTGGTCGAAATAGCCGTTCTCGGCGGCTTCCGGCGGCCTGTAGCTGCCCGGGCCGAGCGAGCGGACTGTGAACGCCCGGATGGAGTTTGCGCCTCCTATATAGAACTGCTCGGAATATGGCACCTCTTTCGCGTTGCCATAGGCATGGGCTGCGCCTATCAACGCGCGGGTCACGAGCCACTGGTCGCTCCCGCGGACAAGACGGCGGCTATAGACAAGCTGTGCCTGACCTTTCACGAACTGCGAGAAGGGAGTGCCGAACATCCGCTTCTCTCCCTTAACTCCGCAGAGGCGATAGATGCCGTCGAACACGTTTCCGGCTTCCGTCACGGTGAAGGAGAAATTGATGCCGTTTATCTTCCGTCGCTCCAGGAATTTGTCGAGAGTATAGGTGTAGCTCAGCTGAGGAATATACTGGCTCCGGAAACTCAGGGCCACCGCCGGATTCGCATCCATGATGGAATCAAAGGCCGCAGTGGTGTGTATAAGCTTGTTATACGTAAGCTTAAAGAGCGTGAGCTGGCTGAGTGTGTTTCGCGTAGGATGCCATTCATAGGTGATTCCAGCATTGAAATCGGCGAGCTTGAAGAAATGCGGACGGTTCATTACGCTCGCTCCCAATGAGATGGTGGTCCAGTTGAGTTCGCGCTCCGTTCGCGGTATAAAACGAGGGGCGAGAAGCCGCGGGAAGGCGAGCGAGCCGGTAAGTCCGAATTCATAACTGTTGAATATGCTGCCGCTGTTCTTGCCTGTCTGCCATTCATATTCGGCGTTGAAGTTCACCGACAGTTTCTCTCCTCCTCCGAAGGTATTATTATTGGTAACTCCCAATATCAGCCCCGGGCCTAAATAGCTGTTGGATTTCGAGACCACGTTGGCCTCGAGCGTAGCCTCCATAGGCCGGTCGAACTGGCAGGTGATATAGACGTCGAGAGTAGGATTCTCTTTCGTGGTGTCGGCAGGAAGAGGCTGAATCTGGATGTTGCCGAACATTCCCAGACGCGAAAGGCGGTTCTGGGTCTGGTCCATACGCCACACTGAGAAGATATCCCCTTTCTTAAGGGTTATGCATGAGGGAATCACGTTTTTGCGCAGTCTTGCCGGCCGGAACACTACCAGCTCTCCTCTGTCAGTGGGGATGGTGTCGGGCGTTCCGGGATTGCGGGAACTGCGTCGCAACACGTAGGTATGCACGTTTCCTGTGCGGTATCGCAGCTTGGCAATATCGGGGATGTTGCTCGCCAGAGTCATACGCAGGGCGATTCGGTGGGGAGTGATCAGGCTGTCGGCGAGAAACTCAATATATTCGGGCCTGAAATAATAATATCCTACGTTGCGGAGGAAGTTCGCAATGCGCACTCGCTCGGCGCTAAGGCTGTCGACGCAGAAGCGCTCCCCTTTCACCAGATATTTGCTGCGACGTGCCAGCCTGTTGATAAATTCGGCAAGTTTCGAATCCCCCTCGACATATTGGAGACTGTCGATGAGATATGGCGAAGTCACATCCACATCATACACAATCTTGGCCTTGCGGCTGTTTTTACCCTGTTGGAGCGAGTATCGGGCTGTGGAGCCGAAATAGCCGTTGTTGTCGAGAATGCTCGTGAGCATCTTCACTCGCGTGTCGGGGCGCACATCGCTCACAAGCACGGGGTCTTCCACGAGTTTTTTGTATAGCCAGCCCTTCAGCCCTTTTGTCGAATCGTTCCAATGGTTATATACCCACAGTCCGATCGGGAAAGGATTGCGCACATATGGCGTCAGGAACGGCCAGGGATTATTGGGACGCGCATTCACGGCCTTGGTCATGTCTGAAACCATATCCCCGGGAAGTTTTTCGTTGTCGGCGGGATGTAACTTGAGCTTCATCCCGTTGTAGAGGATGTCTCCCTCGGCGAGGCGCGAGGTTGTGGAGCACCCTGTGGCCAAAAGCGCCATAAGCATGAGCGCCGGCAGAAAATACAGGAATGCCCGCAGGTTTCGTATGTCGTATGTTTTCTTAATTCTCGTTTTCATGCTCCTTTTTATTCGTATCAATGGAGTCTGCGGGGAGACCGATGCTGTCCTTCAGGGCCGCAGCCGACGGCATCGCGGCCGTCTTATCCTCCCTTTCGGCACGCCGGCGCCGGATTGGGCGGAAGAGATGGAAGAGATTCATCAGCTTTCGCTTCATCACGAAACCGACGCCCGTCTCCGTGATCTCTCCTTCAAGAATGCTTTCATAGCCGGTGTGACGGAAAAGCTTCACCGACATGTTCAGCGTCTCGGTCTGTTTCAGGATATATTCTATCGAAATGTCGCTGATCAGATTCTGGCTCAGGTTTTCGTCGGCGGATGCATCGGTCGAATAGTTGCCGCCAACCTGTATCTTGAATCGATTGTTGAAGAGCGATTTCGAAACCTGATAGCTGTAGCTGGTCTCCGTCGAGCTGGCGCCGTCGCGCATCCTGTCGTACTGATCGATGCCGAAAGTCAGGTCTACTCCACGGATATTCTTGGCCGCCCACGAGTTAATCTGCGATTCGAGGAAACTGTAGAGCATATTGCCTCCCAGATTGGCGTTGGCTTTCATGTTCTGCCCGGTATACTGGCCGTAAAGCAGAAGGTTCATAGCCTGCGTCTGCCTCTGGTCAGCACTCATCGACTGCAGTTCGTTGCGGATGGAGATGTCGTCGTTGGTGGATAGGTCGAAGTTTACTTTAGGCACATCGAGTGTCCCTTTGGCCGTGAGCGTCACAAGGAAGTTCACGAGGCGCGAGTTGCCGCCCTGCGACACGGAGGCTTTCATCTCGTCCGTAGCCGTGATGTTGAGCGCCGGATTCATCAGGTCGCCGCTCCATACCACCGTACTTGCAGGATTAAAGGTGAACATCTTCTCTCCGACCACCGGCACCGCGTAGCGGGCGAATCCGTTGCCGAGCGTCAGAGTGCCGTTGAGCCTCATGTCGCCCATATAGTTCTGGAAATAGCTGAGATTTGCCGTCGGCTGCAGTTCAACCTTGTCGGTGCCGTTGGTTGAGAGCAGAACGGTGGCGCGCGTTCCGGGGGAGATTGTCAGTCCGGCGCGGATCCTCATCGCCATCCCGCTTTGCACACTGTCGGCTTTCGATACCTGCGTCGTATCGTTGAAATTCACGAATCTAACCACATCCGTCTCTCCCTGTCCCGAAAGCTCTGCGGGAGTTGCCCCGAGATTATAAGTTATGTCGGTGGTTCCCAATATATTGAGGTTAGCCTTTATATCGAGGAGATTCAGAGATCCTTTCATGCTGCCGTCGAGGTTCACGAAGAGCTTGCCGTAAAGATCGGCCTTGGAACGCTTGTCACTCTTGATAAGCTGGGTATTGCGGGCGTTCATGGTCAGATTCACCATAATGTCGGAGAATTTGGTGGCATCCACCGTGCCGTCGAGAGTTATCGGATTGTCGTTGGCTCCGTAAATGCCGAACCTGTCGAAATGAACCACGCTGTTGGCCACCG